>JAOACV010000235.1 GCA_026417675.1 Verrucomicrobiia bacterium | reverse complement strand
AGCTACGAAGGCGACCTGATGGCCAGGGCCGGCGTGTCCTACCACGTCGGTCGCGAGAGCAACGCCACCTACGGCGAAACGCTCAACGGTGTGCGCGCCGAGACGCCGTATCACCAGTTCAAGGTCGCCGTGGACCCCTACGTGAAGCCCGGCGATCCAACCAGCGGGCTGCTGCCGTTCATCCAGCCTGGTGATGTCGGCGTGCCGGGCGCGGGCGACCGTTGCGTGCAGGCTTACAACTTCCGCCTCTGCATGACCAAAGTTGCGGCCAACAAGGTGCCGTGGGCCAGGCCGCCGGGCTACGACGAGAAGCAATACGAGCTGCTGGCGCGCTATCTGGAGGCCTGCGTCGCCGCCGACAAACTGCCGCCCGTCGGCAAACTGATGAACCCCGTGCCGATGCCCAACGGGAAGACCGACACGAACAACAACGGGCCGTTCTCAACCGACTTCATCGGCCGCAACTACGACTATCCCGACGGCGATTACGCCACGCGCGAGCGCATCTGGCGCGAGCACGAGCTTTACATCCGCGGCTTCCTCTACTTCCTCGCCACCCACCCGCGCGTGCCGCAGAAACTGCGCGACGAGATGAATGAGTGGGGCTGGGCGAAAGACGAGTTTGTCGAGACGGATCATTTTCCCCCGCAAATGTATGTCCGCGAGGCGCGCCGGATGATCAGCGATTACGTTATGACCGAGCACAACTGCCGCTGGACGCGCACGGTGGACGACGGCGTCGGTCTCGGCGCTTATGGCATGGACAGCCACAACTGCCGGCGCATCGTCAAGAACGGCCGCGTCGAGAACGAGGGCGATGTGGAGGTCCCCGTGCGCGGACCCTATCCGATTGCGTATCGCTCCATCGTCCCCAAACCGGCCCAGTGCGAGAACCTCTTCGTGCCCGTCTGCCTCAGCGCGAGCCACATCGCCTACGGCAGCATCCGCATGGAACCGGTCTTCATGATCCTGGGGCAGTCCAGCGCCGCCGCCGCCGCGATTGCGATGGAGGACGGCGTGACCGCGCAAAAGGTGTCCTACGCGAAACTGAAGCGGAAACTGCTCGCGCTCAACCAGATCATCTCCAACGAAGCGTTTCGCTCGCTGCCCCCGCCCGTCCCCGGCCGTCAACTCGACCCCGCCAGACTCGGCGGCTTTGTCGTGGACGACACGCAAGCCAGGATCACCGGCAACTGGATCGAATCACGCTCCGGCAGCCCGTATGTCGGCAGCGGTTACCTCCACGACGGCGACGAAGACAAAGGCAAGAAAAGCGTCCGCTTCACGCCGACACTTCCCGCCGCTGGACGCTACGAGGTCCGTCTGGTCTATGCCGGCCTTGACAACCGCGCCAGCAACGTCCCCGTCGTCATCCGCAGCGCCGACGGCGAGAAAACCGTCATCGTGAACCAGCGAAAGCGCCTCGCCAACGACCAGCCGCTCTCGCTGGGCACATTTCGCTTCGACGCTGGCGACACCGGCTGGGTGGAGGTCCGCACCGACGGCGCCGACGGCTACGTGGTTGCCGACGCGGTGCAGTTCGTGCCGGTGAAATAGCGCGGCCCCCGTCTGTGCTCACCTGACGCGCCGCGCCTCTACGCCCGACCGGCGAACTCCTTCAGCAGCGCCAGCACCTCCACGTCCTCAACCTGGCGGAAGTCGTCGTAAAGCTGGCTGACGCCGCTGAACCACGCGGGGGTTTCCAAACAAACCACGTCGCTTACTTCGGGCATCGCTTTGATCTGCTCGATCGCGTCGTCCGGTCCGCCCGGCACGGCCACGACGATCAACGCGGGCTTCGCGGCGGCGGTGGCCTGAATGGCGGCGATCATCGTCGCGCCGGTGGCAAGGCCGTCGTCCACAAGAATGCAGACGCGGCCCGTGGGCGACGCTTTGGCGCGCACGGCACGATACTGGCGCGCTTGATTCCCGATCTCGGCGAGACGCTTGGCGGCCAGGCGCGCGACGTAATCATCATCGGCGCCCGTCATTTGCGCGACGCGTTCGTTCAGAAAGCGCCGGCCGTCCTCGCCGATGGCGCCGATGCCGAGTTCGGGATTGCCCGGCGCGCCGAGTTTCTTGACGAACATCACGTCCAGGTCGCCGCCGAGGGCGCGGGCGACCTCGGCCGCGACAACCACGCCGCCGCGCGGCAGGCCGAGCACAAGCGGGCGTCGGCCAGCGTAGGATTGCAGCGCCTTGGCCAGTCGGGAGCCTGCTTCGGTGCGATCGGCAAACATGCGAACCTCCGTCGTTTAGACCTACCCAACCATACGAGAGCGCCCGGCCGGTGGCAATGGTTTGCATGTTTTCATTCTTGGCGCTTGAGCGGAAACAATTTTCAGTCCAAACTTCCACCCGTTCTGAATATGGCTGCTACGAACAAGTCACGAGCCGCGCGGCGCGCGGCGTCTCAGGCGCAATGGCCGGGCGCCCACGGCGACATGAGCCGCGGTCTCTTGGCAATCGCAACGGTTGAACATCTGGCCAGACTTGATGTGAAACGCCACGAGCGGACGGGCATCCCGGAGGCGGTCATGGCCAGCGGCAAGACGCACGAGCAGGTCGCGGCGATCATGGATTGCTTGGCTCGCGCGGCGGGTCTGGCNCTGGCAACGCATGTGACGGAGGCGTGCGCGGCGGCGGTCCGGCGCAGGCTGGGCAAGCGGCTGGCGCTGGATTATTGCCCGCTGGGCCGGACGCTGGTGGCGCGGCGGCGGGATTATCGTCCGGCGCGGAGCGGCGGAAAGATCGCGGTGCTGGCGGCGGGCACGGCGGACGCGCGCGTGGCGGAGGAGGCGCGGGTGACGGCCGAGGTGATGGGATGCGAGGTGTTGCGGTTCTACGACGTGGGCATCGCAGGNATTCACCGCCTGATCGAGCCGTTGCGGGAACTGCACAACGCCGGCGTGGCGTGCGTGGTGGTTTGCGCGGGGATGGAAGGCGCGTTGCCGTCGGTGGTGCGCGGCCTGTTGAGCGTGCCGGTGATCGGCGTGCCAGTCAGCACCGGCTACGGTTACGGCGGCGGCGGCGAGGCCGCGCTGATGACGATGCTGCAAAGTTGTTCGCCCGGCCTGACGGTGGTCAACATTGACAACGGCTTCGGCGCGGGCGCGACAGCGGCGTTGATGGCAAACCTGGTCGCGCGGGCGACCAAGCGGGGCGGGCGACCCGTGGCGTGATGAGTGAGGAGCGACGAGTGATTGGAGAAAGGACGATGGAGATATGAGCAACGACATGAAACCCCTAGTTGGAATCATCATGGGCAGCAAGTCGGATTGGGAAACCATGAAGCACGCGAAGGCGACGCTGGAGGAGTTTGGCGTGGCGCACGAATGCCACGTGATGTCGGCGCATCGGACGCCGGATCTGGTGGCGAAGTATTGTTCGACGGCCGAGGAGCGCGGCCTGGAGGTGCTCATCGCCGCGGCGGGCGGCGCGGCGCACCTGGCGGGCGTGGCGGCGGCGTTCACGCTGCTGCCGGTGCTCGGCGTGCCGATGGAAAGCGCGTCGTTGAAGGGTTTGGACTCGCTGTTGTCCATGGGGCAGATGCCGGGCGGGATTCCGGTGGGCACGCTGGCGATCGGCTCGGCGGGCGCGAAAAACGCCGCATTGTTGGCGGTGGCAATCCTGGCCAACTCCCGGCCGGATCTGCGCCGCAAACTGCGCGAGTTCCGCCAGCGGCAGGCGCAGCAGGTGTTGGAGGCGAAGTTGCCGTAACGATTGACGCGCGGCGGGCAAAACGCGACACTGCACGCCACGCAGCAATGCCCGTGACAGATGACAATCAATCAACTCAGGAGGTAGCCCGACGTGAATCAGGAGGACATTGGCAGACCCATTGAGATTCTGCTGGTGGAAGACAATCCGGGCGATGCGCGCTGGATCGCCGACATCCTGCGGGATGGCCGGCTGCGCAACAAGCTGACGGTGGTGACAGACGGTGAGGAGGCCGCTGACTATCTGCGGCGTCAGGGAAAGTATGCCGGCGCCAAGACGCCCGACCTGGTGTTGCTGGACCTGAATCTGCCCAAAAAAAGCGGCCGCGAACTGCTGGAGGAAATGAAGGCGGACCGCAACCTCAGCCGTATCCCGGTGGTGGTCCTGACCGCTTCGCAATCCGAGGAGGACATTCTGCGGACTTACGACCTGCGCGCGCAGGGTTACCTGACCAAGCCGCTGAGCATGGAGCGCCTGTTGCAAGTCATCCAGACCATCGAGGATTTCGGATTGGCGATCGTGAAACGGGACAAGCCGTGAGCGGGTCGGAGCGCGGCCGTTGATTCGGCGGTCCCGCAGCGAGATTTCTGCCGCCCGCTACACAGCCGGAGAATGGACGGACAAACCGAGAACAGATCAAAAGCAGCATCGCGTCCTGCGCCGGGTGTTTCGGTCATCCGCGTGCTATTGGTGGAGGACAGCGACGCGGACGCGCGCATGATCGAGCTGCACCTGGCCGACGCCGTCTCGGCCTGCTTCACCGTCCAACGCGTGAGCCGGCTGAGCGAGGCGCTGCGCGTGCTCTCCCGTGAGCGATTCGATGCGGGGCTGGTGGACCTCGGATTGCCGGACAGCCAAGGGTTGGAGACCTTCCAGACACTCCATCAGCAGGCGCCGCACACGGCGATCGTCATCATTTCGGGCCATGAGGACGAGGATCTGCGGTTGCAGGCGGTGCAGGCGGGCGCGCAGGACTTTCTGGCCAAGAGCGAGATGACCGGCCCGCTGCTGAGGCGCGCGTTGCGCTACGCCATCGAACGGCAGCGCACGCAGCAGGCGCTGCGCGAGAGCGAGGAGCGGTTCCGGCTGCTGGTGGAGCACGCCTATGACGGCATCAGCCTCTGCGAGCGCGTCGAGGCCCGGCACCCGGACGGCACGACGCACTACAAACGCCGCCTGGTGTTCTGTAACGAGCGTTACGTGCAGATGTCCGGCTACACCCGCGAGCAATTGCTGGCCTGCGACGACCTGACGGAGCTGAACATCAGTCATTTGTCGGCGGCAGAAAAGGCGGCCAACAGGGAGCGGTTTTTAAGCGGCCAGCCCTACCGCGGCGTCTCCTCCTGGAAAAGGCCGGACGGGCGGGAGAACTACAGCGAATGGGTCGCCATGCCGATCTATCTCAAGGGCAAACTCTATACCCTCGGCATTGACCGCGACATCACCGAGCGGCGCAAGATGGAAGACGCGCTGCGCCAGGCGCAGGAGGAGTTGGAGCAGCGCGTAGAGC
>JAOACV010000234.1 GCA_026417675.1 Verrucomicrobiia bacterium | reverse complement strand
GACTTACAAGAACCGTGCGGCGTTGTATCTGGAGCAAAAGAACTACGACTTGGCGTGGGCCGACGTGCGCAAGTGCCAACAGTTGGGCGGCACCGTTTCGCCTGATTTCATCCGGTCGCTCGAAAAAGCATCGTCACGCTCCGCTGTCAGCCCGGATGCGGCGCCCGCGAGCCGGCCGGCGGTGTCCGAGGAACAGCGGGAGATGATGCGCAAGACCGGCGCGAAGAACCCTGAAGCGCTTGAGGCGTTCACCCGGGCGCGCGAAACGAGGGACTTGGAGGAACAGATCAAGCTCTTCACCAAGGCGGTGGACCTTGATCCGGAGTTCGGACGCGCCTACAACTGTCGCGGCGACGCTTACGCGCTGAAGGGCGACTACGACCAGGCGATCAAGGACTACACCAAGGCGATCGAACTGATGCCGACCTTGGCCGTGGCCTACAACAACCGCGGCGTCTCCAACATCAAGAAGTTCGAGCACGTCCGCGCGATCCAAGATTTCGACAAGGCCATCGAACTGGACCCGGGGCTGGCCGGCGCTTACTACAACCGCGGCGACGCCTACGGTTATATCGGCGACTACGACCGCGCGCTGCGCGACTTTACCAAGGCGATCGAACTGAAGCCCGATGACCCCGACGCGTATCAGGGCCGCGCGATGGCCCACTATCAGAAACGCAACTACGACGAGGCGTGGGCCGACGTGATGATGTGCAAACGCTTCGGCGGCCAGGTGCAGCAGGAGTTCCTCCAGGCCCTCTCGGCGGCCACCAAGCGACCGGCCGCCGACACGACGCCCGCGCTGCCTTCCAAGAAGGAAGAGGACGTCAAGAAGCAGGCGACGGCAACCAGCGCCGCCCCAAAAGCAAAGTAGGCCTCCCATCCTCGGAAGGCCCCCTCGCGACCAGAGACCCCGATCACGCAGCGCGTGAAGGCGAACGAGTTGACCCGAAATCCGCCGCCATCTGGCGCGAGCGCGGCATCAGCCTGCTGAGCGGTTGCGAATACAACCGCGCGATTGACAGTTTTACCCGTGCGATTGATCTGCAGCCCGGCGATGTCGAATCGTATCGGGGCCGTGCCCTCGCCTGGTTGGAAAAAGGAGAACCTGACCGCGCCCTCCGCGACCTGAAGAAAGCCGCCGAACTCGCGCCCAACGACCCGCAGATTCGCCTGCTGCGCGCCACCGCCTACAGTCGCAAAGGCGACACCGACCGCGCGATCGTTGATTACACCCAATACCTCGATCTGAAGCCCGATGACGCGCGGGTGCTCGTCTTGCGCGGCAAAGCTTACGGCAAACGCGGCGACTCCAGCCGCGCGGTGGAGGATTTTACCCGCGCGATTGACCTGAGGCCGGATGCGGCGACCTATTTGAGCCGCGCGATGGCTTATTTCGACCTGCAAGACTACGACAAAGTGAGGGCCGACGTGAGGGTGTGCCAGCGTCTCGGCGGCACTGTGCCCCCGGAGTTCCTCGCCGCCATCGAACGAGTCGCCAACAAGAGCGCGGCGGCGGGCGGTTCCGGCGCGGGGTTGCGTTTGTCGCTCGCGAAGGAACAACAGCGCCTGTTGCGGCTGCGCGGCACGCTCAGCCCGGCGGCCTATGACGCGTTCGTGGAGGGTCGCGGGGCGTCCAGTCCTCTGAGCCAGATGGAGTGGTTCAACCGCGCGATCGAGCTGGACGGCGAATTCGCGCAAGCCTACGCCGCTCGCGGCGAATTGCGCCTGAAGACCCGCGACTACGACCGCGCGATCGAGGATTTCAACCGCGCGCTGGCGCTGCAGCCCGACGACGACGAGGCGCTGTTGGGGCGCGGCAATGCCCACGCAGGCAGCGGAGACTACGCGCGAGCGATCCGCGACTTCAGCCGCGCCATCCTGCTGAAACCGGACAATGCGCGCGCCTACTACTGTCGCGGGCTGGCCTTTGGTTTGAAAGGCGACGCGACCCAAGCGATGAAGGACTACACATGCGCCATTGAGTTGAAGCCGGATTTCGCGGACGCTTATCACCAGCGAGCGATGGTGCACTACGACCAGCGCGCGTATGAAGACGCCTGGGCTGACGTTCAGATGTGCCGCAAGCTCGGCGGCAGCGTGCAGCCGGATTTTCTCGCCGCGTTGTCGCGGGCGCGCGGCCGGCTTGCGGCGGATTCTTCGTCGTCACACGACGTCGCCGAAACCGCCCGACCTTCCCTACAGAGGTCCGCCTCTTGGTTTGGCCGGACCACCAAGCTCGGCCGCGAGGACATGGCGTCGCTGGCGGAGCCGCCCGGCAACCATCGGCAGGCCGACGCGGCCGTCACGAAGGCCGCAAGCACGCGAGACTTGAACACGCAGATCGAGTGGCTGACGAAAGCCATCAAACTGGACCCCCGGTTCGCCGCCCCCTACCGCCCTCGCGGCGACGCGTATCTGCAGAAGAAACAACACAGCCGCGCCATCGAGGATTACACCAAGGCCATCCAGCTCAAGCCGAACTTCGCCGAGGCCTACGTCGGCCGCGCCGCAGCCGGGGTGGAAACCAATGCCCTCAAGCGCGCTCTCGACGACGCCGATCGGGCGATCGAGTTGCGGCCGGACAACGCGGAGGCTCACCGCATCCGCGGCGTCGTGCTGACGCGCATGGGCGATTACGACGGCGCGGTCCGGGCGCTGGACCGGGCCATCGAATTGAATCCGAAGCTGGCCGTGGCTTACTTCAACCGCGCGCAAGCCTGTTATGGCCGCCGCAGCTACGACGAGGCTTGGGCGTCGGTGCGGGTTTGCCAGCAATTGGGCCACGAGGTGGACCCGGCATTCACCAGCCGCCTCGCCCGCGCTTCTGGACGTCTCCAATGATCCCGATCCATCCCCTCATCCGTCTGAAACGAACATTCTGTAACCCTCCTTGGCTTGCCGTCGTTCTGACAAGTCTGGCTGTCGCCGCGCGCGGCGCGGATCCAAAGCCCGCCCCCCCGGCTGACGCAACCGTTCGCGAGGCTGGCCAGGCTTTCAACCGCGCCCTGACCATCGAGGATCCGGAGACGAGAATCATCTGGCTCACCATGGCCATCAACCTCGACCCGAAATTTGTGGCCGCCTACGAACAGCGCGGAGCGGCCTACGGGCGCACAAGCAATCTGGAGGGCGCGATCGCGGACTTCAACAAGGCCATCGAGCTGGCCCCCGATCGTCCGCAGTCCTACTACCTGCGCGGGGCCGCTTGGTATGACAAGAAGGAACTCGACAAGGCGATTGAGGACTTCGACAAAGCCCTTGCGCTGAAACCCGACGCGCCCATCGTTTATTACGCCCGCAGCATGGCGTATCTTCGCAAGGGCGAGTTGCGTCGGGCCATGGACGACGCCAGCAAGACCCTCGAACTGCAACCCGACCTGATGGACGCCTACATCACCCGCAGCGTCATCTACAGCCGCACCGGCGATGACAAGGCGGCCTTGAGCGAACTCAACCGCGCCCTCCAGATCAAACCGGACTACCCGGAGATTTACAAACGGCGCGCGCTGTTGTTCTGCCGCCAGCGCCAGTTTGACCGGGCTTGGGCCGACATTGAGATGTGCCGCAAACTTGGCGGCGTCGCGGACATAGATTTGCTGGCGCTCATCCATGACCTCGACCCTCGCAGGCCGCCTGCGTCCCCGGCGTCGGACAAGGCACAGCCGCCATCCTCGCAACCGCCGGCCGCTTCCGTCACGCAGCCGCTTTGGAAAAGCCAAAGCGCGAATGCCTACGAGGCGTTTTCACAGGCCCAAGCCGCCAAGACCATCGAGGAGCGGATCAGCGCCTACAGCAAGGTCATCGCCCTCGACCCCGGCTCGGCCGTCGCTTACTTCGGCCGCGGCGCCGCCTATCAAGCGAAGGGCGACTACGCGCGCGCCATCCAGGATTACACCCGCGCCATCGAGCTTCAGCCGGACAACGTCAGCGCCTACGCCAACCGCAGCACGGTCTATTTTCAAGAGGGCGACTACGACCGCGCCATTCGGGATCTTGACGCCGCTCTCAAGATCAACCCCAACAGCGCGCCCCTCTACAACAACCGCGGCTACACCTATTTTCGGAAGCGCGACTTTGAGACCGCGCTGGCCGATTGCAACCGCGCCATCGCCCTGGACCCCGGTCTCGCGGAGGCCTACGTCAGCCGCGGCGAGATTTACCCGCAACAGGGGCAGTTCGACAACGCGATTGCGGACCTCACCAAGGCCATCGAACTGCGGCCCACTGAGCCGGAGGCCTACGTCTTCCGGGCCAAAGCCTTCTACGGGAAGAACGACTTTCAGCGCGCTTGGGCCGACGTGCGGATCGCCCAGAAACTTGGCAGGGTCGTGGACCAACCCTTCCTGGCCAAGCTCAACAAGGCCGCACCGCCGTCGAAAGCCGCCAAGTCCAATTAGTCGCGGCGCTACTTGCCGGCGATGATCAGGTCGAGCCGCCTGCTGAATTCCTCCAGCGGCAACCCGCCGTCCTCAATCGTCAGCCAGCCGTTGTAACCCACATCTTCGATCGCCTGCCTCACCGCAGGCCAGTTGACACTACCGTCGCGTGGGTGCACGAACTTGCCGCTGCGCTGGTCGGGTGCGAGCAGGTAGTCCTTGATGTGAATCTTGGCGATGAGCTTGCCGAGCGTGCGAATCCATTGTTCCGGCGGGGTGATGTATTTCATGTGGTTGCCCACGTCGTAATAAGCCCTCACCCACGGGTTCTTGAATGACGCGACGAACGCCTTGAACAACGCCGGTTTCACCCACAGGTTGTTCCAAACGTTCTCCAGCGCGATGGCCACCTTCAGTTCCTGAGCCAGCGGAATGAGTTTCTTCACCGCCGCGCGCGATGTGTCCGTGGCATGGGTCCTGTCTCTTATACACATCT
>JAOACV010000233.1 GCA_026417675.1 Verrucomicrobiia bacterium | reverse complement strand
CGTTGCCCACCGAGAAAGGCGGCACCCCGTTGGTGGGATAGAGCACCCGCGTCTGGCGGAACACTTTTCTGGCCCGCAACAGCGACAGCAGCTTCGGCAGTTCCATGTCCTCGCCGGCGAGGAAGATTTCGTTTCCTTGGGCCAGCGTGTAGGCCGCGATGTCAATGTTCCGACAACTGAGGCCATTGAGCACCACCGGCTTGCCGAACATGTCGCCGATTTCATACGACGAGCGCGAGTTGCCCGAGGGGATGATAAAGTAAACGTCCGTCTCGGCACTGTCGGCGGAAAGCTTGGCGATCTGGTCGGGCTTGAGCACCCAGTTCTCCGAGAACGTTACGTGGGCCGCTTCGAGCAACCGCACGTCCTCTGGGTTGCCAAGGCCTTTGGTCTTGAGCTGCTTGCACCAATCGGCAAAACGACGCTCGGCGTTGGTCCGCTCAACCTCTGGCGGGACGGAAGTCCATCGGCATGGGCCTTGCCAGACGCCCGAATGGATGACGTTGGCCATGACGGGTTTGACGTGGAGTTTTGTGTCGCGAGGATGGAACGGGATCTCGGTGGGTTTGCCGGCCCGCGCCGGCTGGCCGGGCGAGTCGGCCGCAATGAGCAATCCGTCGGCCACAGCGCCTGCCACGACCGAGCCCAGACCCGTTGCCAAGAAATCTCTCCGGTTCATAAGACAGCTCCTGCTTGAAGATTCATGCAGTTCTCGTTTCCGTCGCGCACGCCGCCTCCATCACGACAGGTCAACGCGCCCGATCCTTGTTCCCGCCCCCGGCCTCGTCAAGCCCGAAGCATCAGCGCCGGCAAGCATCCGTTGAATGCGATGGCGGCCTCTGCGGATACCCCCGGAGGCTTTGACGGGCGGGCAGGTTGGCGGGACGCCGTCATCTTTCCCCGGAAAAACTGGCGCGCCCGCCAGGACTTGAACCTGGGACCCTCTGATCCGTAGTCAGATGCTCTAATCCACTGAGCTACGGGCGCACCGTCAAAATCTCTCCGGAATTATGGGAAATCTCTTCCGGACTCGGAAAAACACCGGCATGCTTGTTGATTCTCCTACACCCTTGTGCTGGACGCTGGGTTGAAAACTGCCCCTCGTTCGATCCGAGGGACGAAACCCATGAAAAAATTCTCCAACACAAGTCGCACGGTATCAACCTGCTTCCGTCCAGAGCACTTGCCGGTATTCACCGGCCAGCGGATACTATGCGCGATTTAAGATGTCTGGCAAGACCAAATGGAAATCGCTCAAGACCAGAAGCATAAACATCCCCAAACGCAACCTCGCGCATGAAGCGAGCCAAGCCTGCCAAAATGCCGCCGAAGGGCGCACGAAAATCGAGGACATCAAGACTTTCAGCGATGTCCCGGTTTGGTTCGCCAAACCGTATCAAGCCAATTTGAACCTGCGGCCACCGCGAAGGAGGTGGACCGTTGTGAAGCAGGCGTGAACGAAACGGCTCAGAGCAAAGGCCGATTGCACTCGCCCCGGAAGTCCGTTCGAGTCCCGGAGGGGGCACGCCGGGTCATCGCCAAGTTTGTGGAGCATTACAATCAGGCCCGCCTATGCGGCGTGATCGGTTTCATTCCCCTGTCGGACAAACTTGTCGGCATAGCGCAGGCCACTTTGCCGCCCGAGACCCGAAACTGCTGCTGACCAGAGAATGAAGGAGACTCAACCACAACAACCCCAAATATCCAATTGACGCTGAACCACGACACGGACCATTTACTTCAGTTCGGTGATGTAGATGTTGCGGAAGCGGTGCTGGCCGCCGTTGGGAACCTCTGCTTGAATGCCAATGTAGCCCTCCTTGGGGCCTTCGAGACCGTCGGCCTTCCAAGCGGGTTTGCCGTTGATCTCCATCTCTGCTCGCGTCCCGCGCACGGTCAGTTTGAATCGGTTCCAATCGCCAGGCTTGATCAGACCTTCGCTCTTGGCGCCTTGCAAACCGCCGACGTTGCCTTCCTGCCCCTTCAGCAGGTTGGCCTGATAACGCACCGGCCAGTGACGATTGGGCGGGATGGTGTCGTAACGGAAATAGATGCCGCTGTCCCACTTGTCGGGCTTGAGGGCCTTCCACTCGAACTCAAAGATGAAGTCGCCGTATTTGCGCGAGGTCTGGACCAAGCCGTTACCTTCCTTGATGAGCAGGTCGCCGTTGTCAGCGACCGCCTCGCACGTGATCAATGTCCAGCCGGCCAGCGTCTTGCCGTCGAACAGACACACGCGTTGCCCGGCAGTGTCGGCTGCCTGTGTTGCCATTGCCGTGGCGCACACCAACGCGAGCGCCGCGCCCAAAGAAAACTTGATGTTCTTCATGCAGTTGTTTCCTAACCCGCCGTCACGCCGAAAGCAATCGCGAAGACGCACCCGTGCGTGAGGTCGCAGCCGGTCGCTGATCCGATTCATTGGTTCTGCTACACTGTAACCGGCGGGAAATGGCGGAAATGCAGGGTTTCGAACACCGGTTCTTTCACCCGCATCGCGCCGGCGGATTTGCTGCCTGAGGTGTTCGGCTGTGTGCGGCCCCGACGCGCCACATATCTATCCACTGGTCCATCGCACCCGATCGTTGACCTGGATGGCGATGTCGCGGTCCATCGTCTCGATGACTGCGCCGGAAATCTTCCTGCGCAACTCGACCACCCGCAGGTAGCCGATAACCCGATCGCCGCGGATCACCCGGAACGGCATGCCGAGTCGCACGCCGTGCTCCTCGCCGAGGTTGATCACCGCCAACCTCAATTCCCAGTTCAGGCTCACGATCCGGCCGTTCTCCAGCGTCGGCGGCCCCGGCTGCGCCTGCGGCGCGGCCACCGTGTTGGTGCCCGGCGCGGGTTCGGCCGCCGGAGGTTTCACGCCGCTGAGCATCCGTTTCACACGCTCGGCCTCCGCGAGCGCCTGCGCCCGCTGGGTCACGCTCATGCCGCCGGTGCCGCGCAAGGCCAGCTCGAGCACCCCGTTGAGCCGCGCCAGTTGCTCGACCAGTTGGGCGCGGTCGGCCTCGCTCTTGCGCAAGGCTTGGGCCGCCTCGGCGAGTTGTTGTTGTAACTTCGCCGGATCAGCCGGAGCCGGTGCGGCCGTCGCCGAAGCCCTTTGTGCCTGCTGCTGTCGCAACTGCGCCGCTTCGGCCTGCGCGGCGGCCAGGCTCTCGCTGAGCGTTTTGATTGCCTGGTCCTTCTCGGCCAGCTCGGTCTTCAACTCGGCATAGTCGCTCATCAGCCGCTGGAAAGCGACGGTCAGTTCCTGCAACTGCAAGGCGCTCTCCTCGGCCCTGACCACATCCTGAACCGGCACGGAGCGTTTGCCGGCCTGCTCCTGAGCGACGGACGCGGCACCGAACAAACAAACCGTCCAGACGACTGCCGCGCGCTGGACTTCGGCCCGCATAACGGCCTTAACGGCTACTTCGCTGCCGCCTTCTCGGTGGGGGCGCCGTGCTTCTTGAAAATCCGTGTCAACGAAAACTCGCCGAGCCGGTGGCCGACCATGTTTTCAGTCACGAAGACGGCGTTGAAAACCTTCCCGTTGTGGACGCTGAATGTGTGGCCCACGGACTCCGGCAGAATCATTGAACGGCGCGACCAGGTCTTGATCGGCTTCTTCTGGCCGGACTCGTTCAGCTCCCGCACCTTCTTCATCAGGTGTTCGTCCACAAACGGACCTTTTTTCAGTGAGCGTGACATGACTATTTCTTCCTCCGATCCTGAACGATGAACCGCGAACTGGTCTTCTTCTTCTTGCGGGTCTTGTAACCTTTGGCCGGCTGGCCCCAAGGCGAACACGGATGATGCCAGCCGCCGCCGCCCTTGCTCTTGCCCTGACCGCCGCCCATCGGGTGGTCAATCGGGTTGCGGCACATCGCGCGCGAGATCGGACGCCAGCCGAGCCAGCGCGTGCGGCCCGCCTTGCCCAACACAATGCTGTCATGTTCCAGGTTGCCCACTTGGCCAATGGTCGCGTAGCACTCCTGATGCACCTTCCGGATTTCGCCCGACGGTAGCTTCAAGTGGACGTAATCGCCCTCCTTGACCACGATCTGCGCCGCCGCGCCCGCCGTGCGCACCAACTGTGCGCCCTTGCCGCGATAAATCTCCACCGCATGCACCGGCATGACCGCCGGAATGGCTTTGAGCGGCAGCGCGTTGCCCACCTCGGTCGGCGCGTTGGGGCCGCTCATAACCGTTTGACCGACGGCGAGGCCGTTAGGCGCGAGGATGTAACGCTTCTCGCCGTCCGCGTAGTGCAGCAACGCGATGCGCGCGGTGCGGTTCGGGTCGTATTCGATCGCGGCGACCCTGGCCGGGATGCCGTGCTTGTTGCGCTTGAAATCAATGATGCGGTAATGCTGCTTGTGCCCGCCGCCGCGACGGCGCGCGGTCATCCGGCCGTAGCAGTTGCGGCCTCCGGTCTTGCGCAAAGGCTCCAGCAGCGACTTCTCGGGCCGATCCTTCGTGATTTCCTCGAAGGTGGGCGAGGTCTTAAACCGCTGGCCCGGCGTTAATGGTCTGTATGTCTTGATGCCCATGATGAAATTTTCTGTTTCAAACTCGTTTCATGCAGTTCCGGCCCAAGCCGGAAAGCCGATGCCGACGTCCGTCACGCCAGCCGGCCGGACAGAATGTCAAACCCGTGCGGGCGCTACCGCCTTAGCGGCGGCTACACTCGCGGCACGCCGCCAAACCGTGTTCTCTTTGTTCTGCAAAGGGAAGTGTGGAGCTTAGTGACAAAGCCAAACTTTGCAACGTTTTTTTGAAAGATTTTCGTCTCTCCCACAGTCGCCAAAAAGACCGAACAAACCGGCTCACACCAGGAACGGCTGGCTCGAGGTGGTTGTCAGCTGTCAACGCTTCGCACAGGCCGCGTTCCTCCATCACCACGGATGAAATGCAGTCGGTCAGGGACCAATCCTTGTCGGGCTTTTCCGCGTAGAGATTCAAGGCTCACTGCAACAAGCCGGTGCTGACCCGCACCAATTCAAAAGCCGGGTCCATTTCCAGAAAACACGAGACAGCCAACGCCTCCTCCCGCTGCGCGGTTTGCACAACGCATCGGCCAGCTCGATCAAAACAAAATCCGTGGTCACCAACCGCAGTTCGGGCGCTCGCGACGCGGTCACAGCGCGGTCATGATAAGGGTCGCGGAGGTTGAGCAAGGCCAGAAAGTAAAAGGTGTCGGCAAAGACCGTCTTCATGACTTCTTCGGGTGGCCCTGGACATAGTCTGTCTCTTATACACATC
>JAOACV010000232.1:2779-5254 GCA_026417675.1 Verrucomicrobiia bacterium | reverse complement strand
GAATGCAAGAGACGCGACATGGCGGCATGCCGGCGGGCATTTGGAATGCCCACCTCTTCCAGGTGTTTAACACGATTTCGTGGTCCATCGTGTTAAGCATGCCGATGGTTTTGTATTTCAAGCATTTGCACGCTTCGGCGACAGTGCTGGGCGTGGTGGTGGCGCTCAATCCGCTGCTGAACATCCTCCAGATTCCCGCGGCAAAGTTCGTGGAGCGGGTGGGCTACCGGGCGTTTGTGTTGCGCGGATGGGCGAGCCGGAGTTTCTTCATCGTCGGCATGGCCATCGTGGCCGCGTTGCCGGAGGCGGTCGGCCGCGAATGGCGGATTGCGCTGATGTTGCTGATGCTGGCGGGGTTCAACTCGGCGCGCGGCATTTCCGTGTGCGGCTTTCTGCCGTGGCTGACGCTGCTGGTGCCGGAGCCGGTGCGCGGGCGGTTTCTGGCGCGGGACCAGATCGCGGGTTCGGCGGCGATTGTGGGCACGATGTTGATGACGGCGGGATATCTGACTCGGGCGGAGAGCCGCTGGTCGTTTGCGATCATCTTTTTGGCGAGTTACCTCGGCGCGCTGGTCAGTCTGATTTTTCTGCGGCGCATTCCTGATGTGCCGGTGCCGCACGGGAGCCGGAGCACGACGCCGGTTCCGTGGAGGGAGATGTTGCTCTATCCGCCGTTCCGAAGTTTGATGATTTACAACTTCGTGGTCTGTGTGGCGTATGCGGCCGCGGGCGTTTTTTGGGTGCCGCTGTTGCGTGACGCGCACGGCGCGAGCGACGCGGTGATTTTGGAAATGACGGCGCTGTCGAACGGCGTGATGGTGATTTGTCTGCTGGTGTTCGGCCGACTGATTGATCGCACGGGCAGCCGACCCATGCTCGCGGTGTCCGCGGCGATCTACGTGCTGCATTTCAGCGGCTGGTGCGCGCTGGCGGCCGGCGTGCTGCCGTTCAACTTGAAGTCGGTGTTGTTCCTGCAAATCACCGCGGGCTTGGGCGTCTCGCTGTTCAACCTGGCCAACACGCGGCTGGTGATGGGCATCGTGCCGGAGATGGGCCGCAGCCATTTCTTCGCGCTGTTCAGCGTCATCACCAGCCTGACGCTCGGCTCGCTGCCCGTGGTGTGGGGCGCGGGGCTCGACCTTCTGGCGGGCTGGCACGCCCGATGGGGGGCGTGGGATTGGAACCGCTACAGCGTGCTTTACGCGGCGCTGGTGACAATCATGCTGGTTTCGCATTTCTTCCGCGTCCGCGTTCCTGAGCCGCAGGCGATGACCACCGACGCGTTCTTGCAGGAGTTGGTCTTGCGCACGCCGGTGCGCGGTTTGAGCCGCCTGCTGGCGCGCCGGCCGTTCTCGTGAGGCAGAACGATGCGGTTGGCGCGCGCCATCACAGGATGGCCGGCCGCTTGCGTAACAACGCGGACGCGCTATGGTGGGCGCATGTCTTGTCAAACTCATGCTGAGAAATGGAATCACCGCCGGAGCGCAGGCGAAAGCGCGCCCATTTGCCTGGGCGTGTTTTCGCAGTCCGGTTGCGTCGCTCCACCTGATTGGCAGGTCGGACAGCGCCTAGGACCGGGGAGAGCGGCAACGAGATGGAGCTTGTATCGCAACGGAAGAAGACGTTGATGGTCCCCAGAATGACGCCAAGTAGCCTTTCTCGAAACTGATTCGCGATGGAAAACGAACAGGTTTACGACTTGATTTACGTGCTGGCTTTCTGCCTGGGCGGCATTGTGCTGGCTGCGGCGCCGTTTCTGATCGTGCATCGGCTGGCCGCGCGCGGCACGCGGCAGTCAGCCAACAAACGCGACCAGTTCGTTGAATGCGGCGTGGAACCGATCGGGGACGCGTGGATTCGTTACAGCGCAGTCTATTATCTTTACGCGCTGGTGTTCGTCGCGTTTGCGGTGGACGTGCTCTATCTGATTCCCGTGGCGCTCGTTTATGACAGGCAGTTTCCGAGCCGGGACCTGGTCGAGTTGCTCATTTTCGTGGGCATCCTATCGCTGGTGATCGTCTATGCCTGGAAGAAAGGAGTTTTTGAATGGGAACGCAAGAGGACACCGCCCAGCCTGTGACAGAGTGCTCTCAGTTCGTCAAGTTCGCCAAGCTCGACCAGTTGCTCGACCTTGGACGGGCGAACTCGCTCTGGCCGCTCACCTTCGGGCTGGCCTGCTGCGCCATTGAGATGATGGCGGCGGGCGCGTCGCGGTTCGACATCTCGCGCTTCGGTGCCGAGGTGTTCCGGCCGTCGCCGCGGCAGGCCGACGTGATGATCGTGGCCGGCACGATTAACAAGAAAATGGCACTCGCGGTCAAGACGCTTTACGACCAGATGCTGGAGCCGAAGTGGGTCATTGCGCTGGGTAATTGCGCCATCTCCGGCGGGCCGTTCGTCTTCCCCGGCCAATACGCGGTGGTCGAGGGTGTGGACAAACTTTTCCCCGTGGATGTCCTGTCTCTTATACACATC
>JAOACV010000232.1:0-2769 GCA_026417675.1 Verrucomicrobiia bacterium | reverse complement strand
CGCTCATCGAGGGCATCCTGAAGCTTGAAGAAAAACTAACCGGCAAGCGGCGTTGGCCGAGGGTGGAACCGCAATGACACCGACGCTCGACCAACTTCAAGCCGCATTTGGGCGCTTGCTGTCGGCCGCCGAGCCGCCCGCGGATGGGACTGCGCGGGTGGTGGATTATACGGCAAAGGGTTACCATTTCGATGCCACTGTTGCGCCGCAACAGGTTGTCGAGGCCGCCAGGTTGCTCGATCAAATCGGGTTCGCCCTCGACGCTATCACAGGGGTTGACTGGATCGCGCAAAACGAGATGGAGGTCGTTTATGATTTCTTCCATCCCTCGGCCAACCTGCGCGTCGTTGTGCGCACCCGCATTCCGCGCGAGAAGCCGGAAGTGCCGACCATTTCCGAGGTGTTTCCGGGCGCCAACTGGCACGAGCGGGAGACGCATGATTTCTTTGGCATCCGGTTTTCCGGACATCCGGACCTGTCACCGCTGCTGTTGCCGGAGGACGCCGACTACCATCCGCTTCGAAAAGATTTCGCCGCGTGATCGTCCTGATGGAACTCCTCGCTGAAACCAACCACAACGAGACGTTCGTGCTGAACCTGGGGCCGCAGCATCCGGCAACCCACGGCGTGCTGCGCATCAAGCTGACGATGGACGGCGAATACATCACGCGGGCCGAGCCAGTCTGCGGCTACATCCACCGGATGCACGAGAAGATGGGCGAGAACCGCTCGTATGCGAAGTTCCTGCCCAACACGGGGCGCATTGACTACCTGTCGGCGATGCACTACACGCACGCGTTTGTCGGCGCGGTGGAGCGGGCGATGCGCATCGAGATGCCGAGGCGGGCGGAGTTCATTCGCGTCATCACCTCCGAGCTTAACCGCATTTCCAGCCATCTGGTCTGGCTTGGCGCGTTCCTGCTCGATCTCGGCGGGTTCACACCGTTGCTCTACGCGTTTGACGACCGCGAAAAGATCCTCGACCTGCTCGAAGCGATCACGGGCGCGCGGCTGACCTATTGTTATTACCGCATCGGCGGCCTCTGTAACGACGTGGACGATGCCTTCATCAAGGGCGCGCGCGAGTTCGTCGCGCACATGCGGCCGCGGCTGAAGATGTATCGCGAGCTGGTGACCGAGAACATCATCCTGCGCAAGCGGCTCGTGGGCATCGGCCCGATCAGCGCGGAGATGTGCCGCAAATATGGCGCCACCGGCCCGGTGATCCGCGGCTCCGGCGTCGCCTACGACGTGCGGCGGGCCGAGCCTTACTCGGTCTATCCGGAACTCGATTTCGAGATTCCGGTTTTCCCGGAGGGAGATTCCATGGCGCGCTATCTGGTGCGCATGGAGGAATTGAAGCAAAGCCTAGGGATTATCGAGCAGGCGCTCGACAAACTGCCCGACGGGCCCGTGATGGCCCAGGTGCCCCGCGTGGTGAAGCCGCCGGCGGGCGATTACTGTTACGCGGTGGAGGCTGCGCGTGGCCGATTCATGGTGCGCATCGTCAGCGATGGCGGGGAAATCCCTTATCGCGTCAAGCTGCGCTCGCCGTCGTTTTCCAACCTGAGTCTGTTTGAGGAAGCCAGCCGGGGCATGATGCTGCCGGATGCGCTGGCCCTGTTGGGGAGTCTGGACCTCGTGATTCCCGACATTGACCGTTGAGCGCGTTATGAACATGACTCTCTCGGAACCCATCAGACTGCTGCTCTACCTGGTCGTCATCCTAACATTCGTGGGATTCAATGCGGCCTATCTGGTCTGGGTCGAGCGCAAGGCCGCGGGCTGGTTTCAGCGCCGGCCAGGGCCGATGGAAGTGGGTTGGCAAGGTCTGCTCCAGCCGGTCGCGGACGGCATCAAGCTCATCTCCAAGCAACTCATCGTGCCACCCGGCACCGACAAACTATTATTCCGCCTCGCGCCGGTCATGGTGATGGCGCCGGCGACGATGTGTCTGGCCACCGTGCCTTTTAATGAGTCACTGGGCGCCCGGAACATCAACCTGGGTTTGGTGATGGTCTTTGCCTTCGGCGCCATTAACGTGATGGCGTTGATGCTCGGCGGCTGGGCTTCGCGCAACAAATACGCCATCATCTCCGCCGCGCGCGTGGTCTCGCAGGACGTGGCCTACGAGATTCCCATGTTCTTGGTGGTGATCACCATGTTGATGATCACCGGCACGATGAACCTCCACGAGATCGTGAGGCAACAAATCGGTGGCTTCTGGCATTGGAACATCTTCAAGGTCTGGGTCAACCCGCTGATGCCGTTCACCTTCCTCATCTTCTTCACCTGCATGCTGGCGGAGACCAACCGCGCGCCCTTCGACATGGCCGAGGCGGAGAGCGAACTCATCGCGGGCGCGTTGACCGAGTATGCAGGGTTTAGTTGGGGCCTGTTCTACATGGCGGAATACGCCAACATCATCGTTGGTTGCTCGGTCGCCGCGGTCCTGTTTCTCGGCGGCTGGGACAGCCCGGTCGGCGTGTGGCCGGGTCTCTTCTGGTTCCTCGTCAAGCTCTACGCGCTGATCTTCATCGTCGTCTGGGTCCGCTGGACTTTTCCCCGCACCCAGTTCTACAGCCTGCTCAACCTGTCTTGGAAAATCCTCATCCCCGTTTCCTTGGCGACGCTCGTGCTGACCAGCGTGATGATGAAACTCTTCTGAGCATGAACCACCCGTCTTCAGCCGGAACTCCGGCACGACTTGCTCCCGACAGGAAGCTCACGGCTCCGGCCGGGCCGGCGCGGCGCGGCCTCGCCACGGCG
>JAOACV010000231.1 GCA_026417675.1 Verrucomicrobiia bacterium | reverse complement strand
CCGCGTCGTGCGCCACAGCGACCTCGCGGGTTTCCCGGAAGCGCCGCCGGAACCGACGCCTTCAACGCGCAAGAAGGTCATTGTCACCGGCTGCTACGATTGGCTTCACTCCGGCCACGTGCGGTTCTTCGAGGAGTGCTCGGAATACGGCGACCTTTACGTCACGGTGGGCAACGACAAGACCATCGGCGAACTCAAGGGCGCGGGCCACCCGCTGTTCCCGCAGGACGAGCGCCGTTATCTCTGCGCCTCCATCCGCTACGTGCGTCAGGCGCTCGTCTCCACCGGCATGGGCTGGCTGGACGCCGCGCCGGAGATCGAGCGCATCCGGCCGGACATCTACGCCGTCAACGAAGACGGCGACCGGCCGGAGAAGCGCGAGTTTTGCGCGGAGCGCGGCATCCAATACCTCGTGCTCAAGCGCACGCCGAAGGAGGGCCTGGCGCGCCGCTCCAGCACGAGCTTGCGGGGATTCTAATTTGTGATTCGTAATTCGTGACTCGTGACTCGTAATCGGTTATACAACCGGTCCGACGGATCACGAATCACCAATCACCAGTTACGAATTACGAGTCACGAATCACGGATCACGAATCACGAGTCACGGATTAACGAACCATGAGATACGCAATGATTATGGCCGGCGGTTCGGGCACGCGGCTGTGGCCGATGAGCCGGGCGGCGTCGCCGAAACAACTGATCCGCTTCATTCAGGGCCGCAGCCTGCTGGAGCTGGCCGTCAAACGCCTCGACGGACTGCTGCCGCCGGAGCGTTGCTACCTGTGCGCGGCGCAGGAGCAGGAGACAATGATCCGCGACGCGCTGGGCAATCTGCGGCCGGAACAATTTCTCGGCGAACCGTGCGGGCGCGACACGGTCAACGCCATCGGGTTCACCGCCGCGGTCATCGCCCGGCGCGATCCGGAGGCGGTCATGGCGGTCTTCCCCGCCGACCACGTCATCGAGCCGGTGGATCGGCTTCAGCGCATCGTGGCCAGCGGCTTCGAACTCGTCGAAAAACGACCGAACACCTTGATCACCTTCGGCATCACGCCGACCCGTCCGGCGACGAGCTACGGCTATCTCGAACTCGGCGAAAAGATCGAAGGCGATGCGCAGCGCGTGAAGCAGTTCCGCGAAAAACCGGCGGCGCCGCTGGCGCGGCAATTCTTCGAGGCCGGCCCCGAACGCTATCTATGGAACAGCGGCATGTTCGTCTGGCGCGCCAGCACGTATCTGGATTGCCTCCGCCGCTATATGCCGGAGACGCACGCCGGCTTGACGCGCATCGCAGAGGCATGGGACACGCCGCGCCGCGCGGCGGTGCTGAACGAGGTTTATCCGACGCTCAGGAAGATCAGCGTGGACTTCGCCGTCATGGAGCCGGCCTCGCGCGATCCGCAGGTGGTCGTCGCGGCCATCCCGATGCCGCTGCGCTGGCTGGACATCGGCTCGTGGCCGTTCTTCGCGGAGACCTGCCCGCGCGATGAAAAGGGCAACGCCCTGGCCGCCGAGCGTCGCGTGTTGACGGACACGCGCCGGACGCTGGTGGCGTCGAGCGACCCCAAGCACCTCATCGCCACCATCGGCTGCGAAGACCTCATCATTGTGCACACGCCCGACGCCACGCTGGTTTGCCGGGCCGACCGGGCGGAGGCCGTCAAGGACCTCCACCGCGTGGTGAGCGAGCAGTTTGGCCAGGAACTGACGTAGCGAAGACGATGAACGCGGACCACCCCCACACCCTGACCTTCTTCCCCTTGGAGGGGGAGAGGGAAATCATTGGCGGTCCGGTGCCATCAGGGCCGCTGCAAGATCGCCCTGTCAACTGCTTTCGGTGGATCGCGTTCTCCGAACGCGATGCCTTTGTCTTGCACGGATCATCGCGTTCGGAGAACGCGATCCACCGGCAACGCGATTTTGCAGCGGCCTTGCAGGCGTCATTTCCTGTGTTCGGCGGCCAGTTCGCAGACAAATGGCGCGTCTGCCTCTCCCCGCAACGCGGCGAGAGGAGGGCGAGGGGCTGTTTCGTGTTTCACCATTTAAGCTCAGGAAGAACCCCGCCATGCTTAAGACAGGAATCCTCAATCCCGCCATCAACTCGCTGCTCAGCCGCGTGCGGCACACCAACACGCTGGTGATCGCCGACCGCGGCTTTCCATTCTGGCCGATGATCGAGGCGGTGGACATCTCGCTCGTGGACGACATCCCGACCGTGCTGCAGGTTCTGCAAGCCATCCGGCCCAACTTCATCATCGGCAGGGCGTGGATGGCTGAGGATTTCATCCGCCACAACACCAAGGCCGTCCGGACCGCGTTCACCAAGGCGCGCGCCGGCGTGCCGATCGAGTTTGAGCCGCACGTCGAGTTCAAGAAACGTGTCCCGCGCGCCATCGGCCTGATTCGCACCGGCGACACCATCCAATACGCCAACATGATCATCGAGTCGGCGTAGCCTCATGAAGGCCATCCAGAGTCTCGCACTGGCCTGCGCCTCCCTTGCCGGTTCCGCCGCCATCGCGCTTGAGCCGGACATCAATCCGTATCCGCGGCAGGTGCTGGAGACGCAGCGGCTTCACGAGTGGACGTTCGAGACCGGGGCCGCTGGATGGCGCGCGTTGCACCATTGCGCCCTCGCAGCCAGCAACGGCGTGCTGAAAATCCAATCCAGCGGCCACGATCCCTACCTGCTCACGCCATCGTTTCGCGTCGAGGGGCCGTTTCGCGTGAACCTGCGCGCCCGATGCGCCGCCGCAGGCAACGGCGAGTTCTTTTGGATGACCGACAAGCTGCCCCACACCGATCCGGACAGGAGCCAGCATTTCACGCTGATTCACGATGGCCAGTGGCACGATTACAGTGTGCCGCTGCCCGCGGAAGGCACGGTGACCGGATTGCGGCTCGACCCTGGCACGGCGCCGGGACTGGTCGAGATTGAGAAGGTCGAGTTGGTTCGCGACATCCTGCATCCGCTCGAAATCCAGTCGCTCCGCGCCGACGGTCGTTGCGTCACGGTGTTGTTGAAGAATCATTCCCCCAAGCCAATCAGCGCGACAGTCAGCGGCCGGGAAATCGCGCTCGACGCCGGCAGCACGAGCAGTGTCGTGGCGCAGATCGCTGGCAGCGCGCCATTTGAGGCCGGCGAGATCGTCGTGGAGTCGGAAAACCTGCCGGCGCTCCGCAGGCCGGTCTTCATCGCCGATCCGGCTGCCAGCGCCGACTGGGTTATCTGCAAATCCGGCGACCTCACCTTGCGCGTCGCGCGCGACGGCTCCGGGGCGCGCTTGGAACGCGCCGGCAAGCTGGTCGGGTTCATCGCGCCGCTGGTCAGCCTGCAGGGCGCGTTGCCCAAGCTAAAGTTGACTGGCCCGCTCCGGTTCTCTGGCGATGGCGTCGCGCTCAGCCTCGCGCTTCACGGCGACGAGATCGTGGTGGACATCACGAGCGACGCGCCGTGCGAAGGGCCGGTGTTGCGCGCGCTGGGGCCGCTGGAGCAAGGCGTGTTTGCGGGACTCGAATACCTCGGCAAAGGCGAACGGTCGTCCTCCACGCTCGACATCGAGACCGAGGAGCACATCCGATTCGCTCCCGACCCGCTCAAAGTCACGATGCCGCTGATGGCGTTTGTCACCGATCGGGTCTCGACAGCGATGACGTGGCGCGACATGTCGCTCCAGCCGGTCTTCGCCACGCCGAACTTCCTCGATGGCGCTGAGGGCCATCGCGCCGCGCTGCGGGGACGGAAGATTCAGGCGACCATCCTCGTGCGTCCGCCGGCCCGCATCGAGGACGCGATCCTGTGGGCGGTGAAGAAGCGCGGTCTGCTGCCGTTGCCCAAGCCGCCGCGCGACCCCAAGGCGCAGGCTGAACTGTGTCTGAGGGCGCTCAGCGGCCCGCCGCTGAAGACCGACGCGGGCTGGGGCCATTGCGCCGAGCCGCACTGGCCGCGCCATCCCTTCGCCGACATGGCCTCGACGATCTGGCGCCTCACAGGGCAGGCGCCGCAGTTTCCGAAGCTCGTGCCGGGCGGCGCGCACATCCGCAACGACGCGATTTACTTTGTCACGGGTCGCGCCAACGAATGGCTGAGGCTGGGCGCAGGCGAGGTGAAGCGGATTCTCGCCGACCAGAAGCCCGACGGTTCGTTCCGCTACAACGGCAAGTATGCGCGAGGCCACTTCGAGGACACCGCCAGCGGCTACTGCGCCCACAACGCGTTGCCGTTGTTGCAATACGCACGGTTCACTGGCGACGAAGACGCGCTCGCCGCGGGCATCAAGGCGCTGGATTTCATGAAACGTTTCCGCACGCCCCGCGGCGCGCAGACGTGGGAGTGCCCGCTGCACACTCCCGACATCCTCGCCTCGGCGCACTTGGTGCGCGCCTGCGTGCTCGGCTACGAACTGACCGGCCGGGGGGATTATCTGGACGACGCGCGGCGCTGGGCCATCAGCGGCCTGCCGTTTGTTTATCAATGGTCGCGCCATCCCATCATGAACTACGCGACCATCGCGGTGCTGGGGGCAACCAACTGGCGCGCGCCAAACTGGATCGGTCTGCCGGTCCAATGGTGCGGCCACGTCTGTGCCTACGCGTTGACGACGCTCGCGCCGCACGACAAGACGCTCGACTGGAAACGCCTCGCTGAAGGAATTCAAATCGCCGCCGAGCAAATGCAATATCCCGACGGCGAATACGCCGGCTGCCTGCCGGATTCGTTCGATCTGGCCTCCCAGCAACGCCGGCCTTGGAACATCAATCCCTCCGCGCTGGTGAGCCTGCGGCTGGTGCTCGACGGCAAACTCGACTCGCTGGCCGTCGCCTGCGACGGTCGGCATCGCGTCGTCGCGCCGTTTCCCGTGACGTTGCGCGATGGCAAGGCTCGCATCGCCGCGCGCGCCGGCGTGCGTTACGAGGTTGTGGTGGACGGCGCGCGCGTCGTGCCGATCGCATCACGCGGAACCGACGAGCTGGACCTGGAATAGAAAGCCCGATAATGAAGCGGGTTTCGCGCTAATCCTGTTGTTTGGCATCGGACAATGGTGGAATTGACGGACTGCAACCGGAGGCTTGACGGGAACAACCAGCGGTCTATACCCGGAGCCGAGTTGTCGAGGATGCTGCCGTGTTGGAGTTGATTGGCCAGACCATCGGGGGGGGTGAGATCACTGACTTGCTCGGCGTGTATTGCGCGGGCGGGGTCGGCCCGGCTGACATCACGGAGATCCAGGGCGCCCTCACGCCGCGCGGCTGCGGCTGG
>JAOACV010000230.1 GCA_026417675.1 Verrucomicrobiia bacterium | reverse complement strand
GCCCAAAGCCCATGATTGTCCGCGACATCGTCGAACTGCTTGCAGAATCACTCGGAGACTAGGAGACCCTCATGATCCCCAAGAGAGAAGACCCCATTCGCATCGGATTCTACGTCTGCCATTGCGGCGTCAACATCGCCAGCATGATTGATGTCAAGGCTGTGGCGGCCTACGCGGCCAAGCTGCCCAACGTTGTCGTGTCGCGCGACTACAAATACATGTGCTCAGACCCGGGCCAGGAGTTGATCCGGGAGGACATCGTTGAAAACAAACTCAACCGCATCGTGGTCGCCGCGTGCTCGCCGTTGTTGCATGAGCATACCTTCCGCAAGGCCACGGAGTCGGGCGGGCTGAATCCGTTCTTCTTCCAGATGGTCAACATCCGCGAGCACAACTCATGGGTCCATACCAACCGGGAGGAGGCAACCCGCAAGGCCCTTGCCCAAGTGCGCGCGGCCATCCAGCGCGTGCCACTTCACAAGCCGCTCGAAATCAAGAAGGTGGCCATTCATCCCGACGTGTTGATCCTCGGCGGGGGCATTGCGGGCATTCATGCCGCGCTGACGCTGGCCAACGCCGGCAAGCTCGTTTATCTGGTCGAACGGGAGGCGACCATCGGCGGCCACATGGCCAAGTTCGACAAGACCTTCCCGACGCTGGACTGCGCGATGTGCGTGCTCAGCCCGAAGATGGCGGCGGTCGGCAACCATCCAAACATCAAGTTGTTCACCTACTCGGAGGTGACGAAGGTGGACGGCTACGTCGGCAACTACAAGGTCACCGTCAAGCGCAAGCCGCGTTACATCGTTGAGGACCTCTGCACCGGCTGCCAGGAGTGCGTGGACGCCTGCGTCTATAAGGAGCCGAAGTTCCCCGACAACTGGAACATGGGTTTCAGCAAGCGCAAGCCGGTGTTCCTGCCGTTCCCACAGGCAATTCCGCCCATCGTGATGATTGACCCGGACACGTGCATCGAGCTCAAGACCGGCAAGTGCAAGAAAACCTGCGTCGAGGCCTGCGGCGACCGCAAGGCGATTGACTTCAAGCAGCGCGCCGAGGAAAAGGAACTCCACGTCGGCACCATCATCGTCGCCACCGGCTTCAAGGTGTTCGAGCCGAGCAAGTCGCCGGCCTACCAGTTCTACGGCCACGGCGTGTATCCTCAGGTCTATACATCGCTGGAAATCGAACGCATCATCAACGCCAGCGGCCCGACCGGAGGCGAGGTGGTGTTGCGCAACGGCCGGAAGCCCAAGAGCGTGGCTATCCTCCACTGCATCGGCAGCCGCGACGAGAACAGCAACCGATGGTGTTCGCGGGTCTGCTGTCTCTATTCGCTGAAGCTCGCGCACCTGATCAAGGAGCGCACCGAAGCGGAGATTTACAACTTCTACATTGACATGCGAACGCCGGGCAAGGCGATGGAGGAATTCTACAACCGCATTGCCGAGGAAGGCGTGCATTTCATTCGCGGCAAGGTGGCCGACGTCTATCCGGAATTCGCGGACGGCAAGAAGACCGATCGCATTGTGGTTCAGGCCGAGGACACCCTGCTGGGCCGGATTGTCAAACTGCCGGTGGACATGGTGGTGTTGTCCGCGGGCTTGGAACCTAACCCGGACTCGGAGCAAATCCGCCGCCAGTTCAACCTGAGCTGCAGCGCTGAGGGCTGGTTCCTGGAGAAGCATCCCAAGCTCGCGCCGGTCAGCACGTTCACCGATGGCATCTTCCTGGCAGGTTGTTGCCAGGGTCCGAAGGACATCCCCGACTCCGTGGCCCAGGCGGGCGCGGCGGCGGCCGAGGCCTTGGCGCTCATTGACAAGGGCCACGTCGAGCAGGAGCCGAACACGGCGTTCGTCCTCGAGNACGAATGTTCCGGCTGCAAATCGTGCATTCCGCTCTGTCCCTACACCGCCATTCTCTACGACGAGACCAAGAAGAAGGCCCACATCAACGAGGCGCTGTGCAAAGGCTGCGGCACCTGCGTCGGCTCGTGCCCCAGCGGTTCGATTGTGCAGAACCTCTTCGAGGACTCGGAGATCTTCAGCGAAATCGAAGGTTTGCTGGCCGAAACCTGACCTTGCGGCACTCGAAGAAAGGACTTGAACATGGAAACCGGAACTCAAAACGCTGTTCCAACCAACGGCTGGGAGCCGCGCATCGTCGCGTTCTTCTGCAACTGGTGCACCTACACCGCCGCCGACCTGGCTGGCGTGTCGCGCATGAAATACGCCCCCAACACGCGCGTCATTCGCGTGATGTGTTCGGGCCGCATTGACCCGCAGTTCATCCTCGACGCCTTCGCCAAAGGCGCTGACGGCGTGCTGATCGGCGGTTGCCATCCCAACGACTGCCATTACGCCGAGGGCAACTATAAGATGCTCCGGCGCTTTCAGCTCCTGAAGCGGATGCTGGCCGACATGGGTATCGAGGAGGAGCGGTTCCGCCTCGAATGGATTTCGGCCGCCGAGGGTGAAAAGGTCAAATCGGTCACCAACGACATGGTGCAAAAGCTCAAGGCGATCGGTCCGCTCGGCCTGCCGAAGAAAATGCAAGAGTGGGACAAGGAAATCGCCGAACTTCAACACGCGGCCGCCGCGCAGGAGCCGGCCGCCTGTGCTTGCAGTCAATAGTTGAACGGAGACTACTCTCATGGCAAAACCCAAAGTCGCCTTTTACTGGTGCGCGTCCTGCGGCGGATGCGAAGAAACGGTCGTGGACCTCGCCGAGGACATCCTCGGCGTGGTCGAAAAGCTCGACATCGTCCTCTGGCCCGTGGCGATGGACTTCAAATACAAGGACGTCGAGGCGATGCCCGACGGCTCGATCCTCGCTACGCTGCTCAATGGCGCCATCCGCAGCTCGGAGCAGGAATACATGGCCCGCCTGCTGCGCCGGAAAAGCCGGTTCCTGATCGCCTACGGCGCCTGCGCCCACACCGGCGGCATCCCCGGGCTCGCCAACCAGTTCCCGCGCGAGCAGATCCTGGAGTTCGTTTACGAAAGCGCTCCCACCAACGTCAACGAGCAGAAAATTCGCCCACAGTGCCGCTTCGAGGAAAACGGCCGCACGCCGCATCTGCCGGAGTTTCGCGAGCTGGTGCGCTCGCTCGACCAGGTGGTGGATGTGGATTACTGCGTGCCCGGCTGCCCGCCGACGCCGAAGATCACCAAGGCCGCCGTGGGCGCGTTGCTCGACGGTCGCATGCCGCCGAAGGGATCGGTTCTCGCGCCGGACATCGCGTTGTGCGACCAATGCCCGCGCAAGGACAGCAAGCCGACCAACGTCGCGTTTGTCCAGTTCCAGCGTCCCGTCGAGAAACCCCTCGACATGGAAAAATGTTTTCTCGCGCAGGGCGTTGTCTGCATGGGGCCGAGCACCCGCAGCGGTTGCGAAGCGGCCTGCATCACGGGCAACATGCCCTGCACCGGTTGTTTCGCCGGCACCTCGCGCGTGCACGACCAGGGCGCCAAGATGCTCTCCTCGCTCTGCGCCAACATCGAGGCAAAGGAAGAGGCGGGCATCAACAAGGCCCTGACGGGCATTCCCGACCCGGTGGGCACGTTCTACCGCTACAGCCTCGCGAAGAGCACCCTGCGCCGCAAAGTGAATCTTTAGGACCGAGAGAAAGAGAGCGTTACCATGGAGAAAGCAGTTCAACAGGTTTGGAACCAAGGCCAGGCGGCGGCAAGCGCCGCCTATCAGGCCCGCAAGCGGAACGTGACGGTGGATCCGATCACGCGTTTGGAGGGTCACGGCAAAATTGACATTTACCTCGACGACAAAGGCGACGTTGAGCGCGCCTACCTGCAGGTCCCGGAGCTTCGCGGCTTCGAAGTCTTCAGCATCGGACGCCCCAGCGAGGACATGCCGCAGATCACCAGCCGCATTTGCGGCGTTTGCCCCACCGCGCACCACATGGCCAGCACGAAGTGTTTGGACGCCCTCTGGCAGGTGGACCCGCCGCTGGCGGCGAAAAAGATTCGCGAGTTGGTCTATAACACCTTCATGCTCGAAGACCACGCGTTGCACGTTTATGTGCTGGGCGGCCCCGACTTCATCGTGGGGCCCGAAGCTCCTGCCGCCGAGCGCAACATTGTCGGCGTCATCGGCAAAGTCGGCGTCGAGGTGGGCAAAAAAGTCATCTCCACGCGCCGCCGCCTGCGCGACATGATCGCCTACTTCGGTGGCAAGGTTGTGCATCCCGTGCTTGGTTTGCCCGGCGGGGTCAGCAAGGGTCTCGACCCGGCCAAACTGCCGGAGTTCCAACAGCTCGCCAAGGAAGGGCTGGAGTTCGCCCAGTTCACGTTGCAGGTCTTCAAGGACATCGTTCTGAAGAACCCGGACTACGTGAACATGATCACCAGCGACGCCTTCACACACAAGACCTACTACATGGGTATGGTGGACGCGCAGAACCGCGTCAATTTCTACGACGGCCTGTTGCGGCTGGTTGGCCCCGACGGCAGGGAGGCCGCCAAGTTCCCGGTCGAGCAATACAAGGACTACATTGGCGAACACACCGAGCCGTGGAGCTATATGAAGTTCTGTTTCCTCAAGAAGCAAGGCTGGCGCGGGTTTGAGGAAGGCACTGACGGTTGCGTCTATGCCGTCGCCCCGCTCGCGCGGCTCAATGCCGCCGATGGCATGGCCACGCCGCTGGCGCAGGCCGCTTATGAGGAATACTTCAAGTTCCTCGGCGGCAAGCCGGTCCATCACACGTTGTGCAACCACTGGGCGCGCGTGATCGAGATGATCTACGCCGCCGAGCGCATGGTCGAGTTGCTCAACGATCCCGACATCACCAGCAAGGACATCCGCACCATCCCGACGGCGACGCCCAAGGTTGGCATTGGCGTCGTGGAGGCCCCGCGCGGCTTGCTGTTCCATCATTACGAGACCGACGAGCGTGGCCTGATCAAGATGGCCAGCATGATCGTGGCAACGCAGAACAACGCCGCCCGCATCGCGATGAGCGTCGAGAAGGCCGCTAAAGGCCTGATCAAAGGCGGCCACGTCACCGACGGTCTGTTGAACAAGGTCGAGATGGCTTTCCGCGCCTATGACCCGTGCCTCGGCTGCGCGACACACTCGTTGCCCGGCCAAATGCCGCTCGTGGCCCGAATCTACGACGCGCGCCGCAATCTGGTGGGGGAACTGAAGCAAGGCCCCGCATAGACCGGCGTTTGCTTGGACGACGCAACGGGCAGCGGCTCGGAAGATCGCACGCCGCTCCAATCCGCGGTGGGTCCCTTCGGCAC
>JAOACV010000022.1 GCA_026417675.1 Verrucomicrobiia bacterium | reverse complement strand
CAGATGTGTATAAGAGACAGCCCCAAGGTTGCCCAAGGTCTCCGCAATATCCGCTGGAGTTCCTCCAGCAGTGCGTTCCCGGATTTCCACGGCCTTGAGGTAGAAATCCTCGGCAGCGGCGTCATTGCCGCCGATGCTTTCCTGACGGCGAAGAACATCCCTCACCTTTTCCGCATCAACTCCGGCGGGCACGAGCCGAAGGTCTGGATGAACGACCTCTATTGGTTTGCTCCGATGCTCTTCAAGTCTTCGCGCAGCGAGCCGTCACCACGTTGATTGCCTTTGCCGATCAAGTTCCAGCCGGTGACACGGAAGAAGCCTTAAAAGCGGACGCTGTTGCTTGTAAAGCCCTCCGCCATCCCGCGTGGCACACCAGCGCCGATATGCGGGGACGCTGGCGGATGTGATTTGCGAGCAGCGGGAGGCGTGGAAGCTCTCGATATATGAGTTGTCGAAGCAGGCGGACATTTCGCGGGGGATGGTTGGCCGCTCACCTACGGTTTAAGTTCGACGTTGGAGACGCCCCGCGTGCCGGGATGGAAGAGGTTGTTGGAGAAGTGCAATCCCCGCGGCCCGTTGCCGCCGGTCTCCACGATGACGGCGTATTTGTAGCGCGGCGGCTCGACCTTGGGCTGGCCGTCCACGATCACCTGGTCGCGGCCGGTGTCATAGACCATGTTGCCCTCGATGATCACGTCGGTCAGCGGAGGGTTGTCGGGTTTCTGGCCGCGATCGAAACGCAGCGGGGCGCCGTTGTCGCCCCAGATCCAATGCGCATGGCCGTAGCCAAAGTCGGAGATGATGTTGTGGGCAATGATCGAGCCGCCGTCCACGTTCGCCGCGACCGGCGGTTTTCCGTCGCGGGCTGGCGCGGCGGCGTGCGAGGCCGCGCCGGGCATCAGACCGATGCTCCAGAGGTCGTTCTTGATGAACTGATTGCCGAGGATGAGCACGTGGCGGGAGCCGTGCATGGCCTTCATGCCCATGAACGAGTTGTTGATGATGTTCTGCGCGACGATGACGTGGTCGCTGTGGAGGTCAATGCCCTGCGCGGCGTTCTCGATGTAGTTGCCGAGGATTTGCGTGCAGTCGCTGACCTCCGGCGCGGTGACGATGATGGCCGAGCCTTGGTGCCAGTTCTGCGCGAACCCGGCGTCCCACGCCTGCTGGCTGGCGATGGCGCCTTTCGTTGCGTTCTTCTTCACAAACCTGCCCAGATCGAATTTCTTCTGAACCTCCGGCGTGGGCAGCAGGTTTGTCTCGATGACGCGGTTGCCCTGGATGAGCGTGCCCCGGCTGTGGCGGACCTCGATACCGGTGCCGTCAATGCACTTGAACGCGTAGCCCCAGTCGGCGCTGCCGGTGCGGTCGTCCACGCTGATGCGCATGTAGTTGCGCACCAGACAGCCGCGAATCTGGCTGCCGGCGCATTCCCGAACCGCGATGGCCGACGACCGGGTGCGGTTGTCGAGCACGCGCAGGTTCTCCAGCACGAGGTCGCGGCACTTGATGGCGACCACCGCCTCGCAGGGCACCTCCATCTTTCCCTCCGGCCGCGTCAACGTCAGGTCGCGAACCTGCACGCCCGCCGCGCCCTCGATCTCGATGATGGGGGCGTTGGTGTTGGTTTGGATGATCCGCCCCGGCCCGAACAAGCCGCTGTGGTCGCCGCGAATCCGGATCTTCTCCGAGATGGTGTAGTCGCCCGCCGGCACGAAGACCATCCGGCCGCGGTTGGCGTCGAGGGCTTGCTGGATGGAGGGATAAGTTCTCGCTGACAGGTCGCCCGCTTGGGGACCACCCCTGTCCGCGAATGCGAGGGCGGCGCTCAGGAAAGCCGCGCAGAATCCTGCTGAGGGTCTGGCCATTTTCATTTGTCGTGTCTCGCGCATGGGCTGGTTCTTCAACACGGGCGAGCCACTCACATCTACCACGTTTCATGTGGCCGCGCGAGTTAAGGTGTCATCTGCGGAGTTTGTCTTGGTCCGTGTCGCGGCTTCCTGATTGCGCGGGCTTCCTGAGCATGTAGAATCGCCGGGTCGGTTGCGACAGGCAGCTAACGTAACGATCAGACACACCGCCATGACTTCGGACACGCGCAACAAACGGCTGACGATCGGCTTGATCTTCGTCGGGCGCCGTCGGCCCGGCTTCGACATGCAGTGGGGCCGGCAGATGGAAGAACGGGTGCGGCGCCGGCTCCATGAGACGCCGTTTGACGTGGTCGAGCCTCTGGACAAGGCGGTGGACGATCCTTCGCTGCGCCTGGCGATCGCGGCCTGCAAGGAGAGCGACGTGGACGTGCTCGTGCTCCTGCAGACCACGATGGCCGACGGACGCCTGGCGCCGAGCGTGGCGCAACTTTGGCCGGATCCCGTCGTGCTTTGGGCCACGCCGGAGAAGCAGGAAGGCGACATGATCAGCTCCTGCTCGCTGGTGGGGCTGCACGCGTGGGCCTCGACGTTGCGGCAGATGGAACACGGCTTTGAACTCGTTTACGGCGATCCGGACGCCGCCGGCACGCAGAAACGGCTGGACGAAGCGGTGCGTCTTGCCGCGACAGTCCGCCGGCTGCGCTCGGCGCGTCTCGGTGTCATCGGCGGACAGGCGCCCGGGTTTCTTGCGATGGGCGCTGACGCGTTCTCCGTTCATCGCGGCGTGGGCGTGCAATTGCAGACCTTCAGCCTCGTTGAGTTCGCCAACACCGACGGCTCCCTGGCCTTCAGCGACGACGAGGTGGCGGCGGACGTCGCGAAAGTCAAGGCGCTGGGCTTGGAGCACAAGGACGCCAGCGACGACGACCTGCCAATGGCTTCGCGGCTGTATCTGGCGATGCGCTGGTATATGGACAACGAGCGCCTCGACGCGATGTGCATCCGCTGCTGGCCGGAGATGCCCAACACGCTCGGCCAGTGGCCCTATCTCGGCCTTGCGCGGCTCGCCGACGAAGGCCGCGCGGTGGCGTGCGAGGGCGACGCTGACGGCGCGCTGTCGGCGTGGGTTGGCGAGAGCTTGGGCATGGGCCGATGCTATCTCTCCGACTGGCTCGAACACGATGACCAGACGATCACTCTCTGGCACGGCGGCGCGGCGCCGCCATCGTTGTCACCGCCGCCCGGCCAGCCGGGAGCGCCGCGGATCGCGCGCCATTTCAACGTCGCCAAGCCCGCCGTTCTCGAAGCGACGATCCGGGAAAACATGCCTGTCACCCTCTTTCGCCTGTGGCGTTGCGACGGCGTCTATCACCTCACGGCGCGCGAGGGAGAGACGATCAAGCCGCGGCGCCACCTGATGGGCACGAACGCGCTTGCGCGATTGGCAAATCAGGACCCGCGGGAATGGTTTGAGGATCTCTGCCACGCGGGCATGCCACATCACGTGGCCGTCTTCGCGGGTCACCACGCCGCGCTGCTGCGGCGCTTTGCCAGAATGACGGGCATGAAGGTTGTTTGACCCCCCCCGCGTCTCCTGTCGCTGAAGACGCGCCTCGGTCGTGACGGTTCACTCGCATCAACGGTCCACAGCGCGGAGAGGCCGACTTGTGGCGGCGCGTATCTGCTGGGCGGATGTGCGCCGTCGCTGCTGGCCGCCACGAACGCCATGTCGCCGATGAGCGACTTGTAATTCAGAGAGGCGCGCGTGATTGGCGAAACTACTCTCGCGCGGCGGCAAAGGCCGGCATAAGATGCGGCGGACATGGCAGGCGAACAGACCTTTCGCGCGATCTTGCGTACCCGAGACTTTCTGAAGCTCTACATCGGCCAACTTGGCTCTGGTGTGGGCGACCGGCTGCATCAGATGGCATTGCTGGGCGTGGTGTTGCAGGTGCATCAGACCGCCAGGGTGGAGGAAACGGCGCGGCTGGTTTTCTACGGCACGCTGCCCGTGCTGCTTTTCAGCCTGCTGGCGGTGGCGTGGACGGACCGCTGGAGCCGCAAACTGACGATGGTGGCGGCGGATTGGCTGCGGGCGGGGTTTGCGTTTGCCATTCCGCTCATTCGGCACTTCGATCCGTCGGTGCGGGCGCTCTACGGCGTGGTGTTTGTGATGGGCACGCTGGCGACGTTTCACGGGCCGGCGCGGCTGGCGGCCCTGCCGCGGATAGCCGAGCCGCGGTTGCTGATGGCGGCCAACGCGCTCTCCAACTCCAGCGGCGCGGTGGCGGGTTTGCTGGCGATTCCGCTGGCGGGCCTTGCGGTGCAGGCGTTGGGGCCGAATCCGTGTTTCGTCATTGACGGATTCACCTTTCTCTTCAGCGGGCTGCTGATCGCGTTGGTCTCGCGCGACTTGCGTCCCCTGTCCGAAGACGGTGTGGCGGCGCAGCCGAGATCCACGCTGGGCGACATGCGCGCCGGTCTGGCTTACGTGGCGAAACAGGCCGAGGCGCTGCCGCTGGTGCTGCTGGGCGGCGTGTTTGCGTTTGTCAGCGGCGTGTTGCTGGTCGCGGTGCTGGCGTTCGCGACAGCGGAGTTGAAGCTGTCGGCGTTTGGCGTGGGTTTGCTGATCAGCAGCGGTGGCGCGGGGATGGCGGTCGGTTTGGTGATAGTCGGCAAGTCAAACCGTTTGCGCCGGATGTCGGCGCTGCCGTATTGGGCGCACATACTGATGGGCGTGTGCATCGCTGCGGTGCCGTTGAGTCGTTCAGCGTGGCTGGCGGGGCTGGCGTGGTTGGGTGTTGGCGCGATGGCGGGGCTGGCGACGGTGCCGGCGGACACGCGCTTGCAGGAGATCGTGCCGGACGCCCGGCGCGGCGGCGTGTTCAGCGCGAAGCAGTTGCTGGCCGCGCTGGCCTTCCTGCTCGCGCTGTGGGTGCAGTTTGCCACCCGGCAATTGTGCGAACTGCCCCCCCCGACGGTTTTGGCGGGTCTGGGCGTGCTGAGCGCGGCGGGCGGCGCGATGCTGTATGGAATGCACCGCGCCGCCACGCGCGTCAGAACCGTCTAGGATACGGCTTCCTTGATTCTCTTCTTGGCGTCCACCATCGCTTCCTTGCCGGCTTCGATGGCGGCGTCGAACTGCTCTTTCTTCTCCTTCAGGACTTTCTTGCCCTTTTCGAGAACATCGTCAACGATCTCTTCGGCTTCGTCCCTCAGTTCGCAGGCTTTCTTGGCGAGCAGGCGGCGGGTTTCCTTGCCCGATTGGGGCGCGTAGAGCAGGGCCACGCCCGCACCGACCACCATGCCTGCCATGAAGGCGACCAGAATGCCGCCTACGTTGCTTCCATTGTCTGCCATGTCAGTCCTCCTTTCCTTTTGAAACATCCGTCTCCGGCGCGCCCGGACGCGCCGCGCTCGGCCGAGTGAAGAATTGCAGAAAGCCCATCATACCCGCGAAGAACGCCTTCAGGTTGGACAAGCTCGTCGTCACGCTGTGGCGCGCGAGCGCGGAAAGGGCATTCGCGGTGGTTTCCACCTTGTCCACCCAGCCGCGCACGTCGCGAACAATGGTGCCGACGGTTTCGACCTGGGCGCGAGCTTTGGTGGAAATCCCCTGCAACTCGGCGAGCAACAGTTCGCCCTTTTGCGAGAGCGACCGCACATCGCCCGCGATCTGGTCGATCTTGGCGTTCATCCTCTCCACCACCTTCCAGAGCTTGAGTCCGAGGACGCCCGCCACGACCGTCCACAACACCATGACGATAGCGATGACCACTATTGCATTGGCTGCACAATTCGGCATCAACGTTGAACCTCCTGACAGTGCGGCGCACTCTAACAGACCCCCGCAGGCCGCGCAAGCATCGTCGCGCTTGTTGCTTCAGTTTGCTCTTGCTTCACCCGGCGCGCTTCGCTAGGTTTTCGCGCCTTGTCTTGGAAATGAAACCGAAGATACATCCTGATTACGCGGAGGCGACCATCACGTGCGCCTGCGGCAACGTGATTCGGACGCGCTCGACGCGCAAAGAGTTGCACATTGGCATCTGCAACGTCTGCCATCCATTTTTCACGGGCCAGCAGAAGCTTGTGGACACGGCCGGGCGCGTGGAACGTTTCCAGCGCCGTTACACCGCCAAGAAGAAGTAGCTGGCCTTCGACAACGCTGCGTTTCGGCCCGCCGCGCCGAAACGCAGTGTTGTTTTTATGCGCGACGATTCGGGTTTCACGTCTAGGTTTCAGTCATGAACATCCCCGCCCACGTCGAGCGACTGCGCAAGCGATTCGAGGAGGTCGAACGCGAACTGAGTGATCCACGCGTGTTCGCCGACCAGCGACGCGCCGCTGAGCTGAGCCGCGAGCATCGCCGGTTGAGGCAGATGTTTCACAATTACGCCGAGTTGGAAAAAGTCGAGCGCGATCTGCGCGAGAACCAGGCCCTCAGCGCGGACGAGAAGGCCGAGCCGGAGTTGCGGGAGATGGCCGCGGCGGAGGTCGAACTGCTCAAGGAGCGCCGGCAAAAGCTGCTGCTCGAAATCCAGAGTGTCATCCTTCCGCCCGACCCCAACGAATCGCGCAACACGATCGTGGAAATCCGCGCGGGCGCCGGCGGCCAGGAGGCGGCTTTGTTCGCCGCGGACCTGTATCGGATGTATGTGCGCTACGCCGAGGAGCGCGGCTGGAAGGTCGAGCCGATAGACACCAGCCCCTCCGATCTCGGGGGGCTGAAGGAAGTCATCTTCTCCGTGACGGGCGAGGATGTCTTCCGCCGGCTGCGCTACGAGAGCGGCGTGCATCGCGTCCAGCGGGTGCCCGTAACCGAGGCCAGCGGGCGCATCCACACCTCCACGGCGACGGTGGCGGTGCTTCCCGAAGCCGAGGAGGTGGACATTGAGATCAAGCCGGAGGACTTGGAGATCACCGTCTGCCGCGCCAGCGGCCCCGGCGGACAGGGCGTGAACACGACCGATTCCGCCGTGCAGATCGTCCACAAGCCGAGCGGCATGATGGTGCGTTGCGCCGATGAGCGTTCTCAGTTGAAGAACAAGGCCAAGGCGTTGCGCGTGCTGCGCTCGCGGTTGCTGAGCCAGCGCCAAGAGGAAGAGGCCGCCAAATACGCCGCCCAGCGCCGCTCGCAGGTCGGCACCGGCGAGCGCAACGAACGCATCCGCACCTACAACTTCCCGCAGAACCGTGTCAGTGACCATCGCATCAACCTGACCCTCTACAACCTGCCCGCGGTCATGGAAGGCGGTCTGGAGCCGTTGATCGAGGCGCTGATGGCTCACGACATCGAGGAGCGGCTCAAGACCTTGGCGTAAGGAGAGCCAGACGCAGTCATGCGGGCACCGGAATAGTGCCTGCGTCTTCGTCCTTGGCTTGCGCCTCGTTGGGGTGGATGGCGTTCTCTGAACGCAATAGCTCGCTGAATGTGCAGAGTCGCGTTCGGAGAACGCGATCCACTGGGACCTCGCATGAAACGATCTTGCGGGGGCCGTTTCATTTCACGATTGGACAGGCGGTTAAACTGGCCTAGTCTTGCGGTGGTGAAGATACTTCAACTGATCCAACGCACGACGGAATTTTTCCAACAGCGCGGCGTGGATAGTCCGCGGCTGACGATTGAGCTGATGGTCGCGCATGTGCTGAAGCGTAAGCGGTTGGAGCTTTATCTCGACTTCGAGCGCGACGTGCCGGAGCCGGCCTTGGAAACACTGCGGGAGATGGTCAGGCGCCGTGCCGGGGGCGAACCGCTTCAGTATGTGCTCGGGGTGGCGAGCTTTTACGGTCTGGAGTTCGCGGTGGACAAGCGGGTGTTGATTCCGCGGCCGGAGACGGAGTTGCTTGTGGATTACATCGTGAAGAACGCTGGAACGGCGCCGGCGGGAAGGTCGGGGCCCCGGATAGTGGACTTGGGGACGGGCAGTGGGGCGATTGCGATTGCGCTGGCGAAGAATCTGCCTGACGCGCGCGTGCTGGCCGTGGAGGCTTCCGCGGACGCGCTGGAGGTGGCGCGCGCCAACGCGAAAAAGCACGGGGCTAGAATTGAGGTTTTCCAAGGCGACCTTTTTGGACCACTGCCGTCTGATGTGAGATTCGACGTCATCGTTTCCAATCCGCCCTACATTCCCAGCGCCGAAATCGCGTCGCTGCCGCGCGAGATTCGCGATCACGAACCGCGCGCGGCGCTGGACGGGGGGGCGGACGGTTTGGCGGTCATTACGCGAATGGCGCGCGAGTCGAAGGTCTGGCTGGCGGGTGGGGGGCGGGTGGTCGTGGAGTTGGGCGCGGGCCAGAGTGAGGCCGCGCAGCGAATCTTTCTCGACAACGGCTTTCGTGTGGAGAAGATGATACCGGATTTGACCGGCCATCCGCGTGTGCTGGTGGCGCTGATCTAGGCAGGGCCTGTTGCGCAGCCCGTCAAGAGGCCCATACGGAAAACCGAATACGGAAGTTGCATGGACAAGTTCGTGATCAACGGCGGCGCGCCCCTCAAGGGCGAGGTCGCCATCAGCGGTTCCAAGAACTCGTCGCTGCCGATCCTTGCCGCCACGTTGCTGACGCCGGAACGCTGCGTGATTCGCGGCGTGCCGGACCTGAGCGACACGCGGTTCATGGTGGAGATCATCAAGCACATCGGCGCAGAAGCGGAGTTCAAGGACGGTGTCGTCACCGTGGAGGCGAGGAAGATCCGCACGATCGCGCCCTACGACTTGGTGCGGAAAATGCGCGCGAGCGTGTGTCTGCTCGGACCTCTGCTCGGCCGGCGGCGCAAGGCGAAGGTCAGCGTCCCGGGCGGCTGCATCATCGGCCCGCGACCGATTGATATTCACCTCAAGGGCTTCCGCGCCTTGGGTGCCGACGTGCGGATCGAGAAGGGGTATGTCATTGCCGACGGCAAGAACATGGCTGGCGGCACGATGTTCCTCGGCGGACGGTTCGGTTCTACCGTGCTCGGCACCGCCAACGTCATGATGGCGGCGGCGGTGACGAAGGGCACGACGGTCATCGAAAGCGCCGCGTGCGAGCCGGAGGTGGTGGACTTGGCGCAGTTTCTGGTGAAGATGGGCGCGCAAATCCACGGCGCGGGCAGCCCGACGGTGACGATTCACGGGGTTGAACATCTGCACGGCGCGGAACACACGGTCATCCCCGACCGGATCGAGGCAGGCACGTTCATGACCGCCGCGGCAGTAACGGGCGGGCATGTGACATTGAAAGGCGCGCGGCCGGACCATCTCGGCGCGGTTATTGACAAGCTGTTGGAGGCGGGCGTCAAAGTCGAGCGAGCCGGTCCGGACATGGTGGTTCGCGGCGAAGGCAGGCGCGAGCCTGCCGACGTGATCACGATGCCTTACCCCGGCTTCCCGACGGATATGCAGGCTCAGTTCATGACGCTGATGACCATCACGCCCGGCATCTCGGTTATCACAGAAAAGATTTATCCGGAGCGGTTCATGCACGTGGCGGAACTGGGCCGGCTTGGCGCGAACATCGCGCTGGAAGGCTCTAGCGCCATCGTCAAGGGTATGCCAAAGTTGAGCGGCGCGCCGATCATGGCCAGCGACCTGCGCGCCAGCGCGGCGTTGGTGCTGGCTGGCTTGGTGGCCCACGGCCAAACGACGGTCAACCGCGTCTATCACATTGACCGCGGTTACGAGAGGATTGACGAAAAGCTGCGCGCCTTGGGCGCGCGTATCGAGAGGCAGAAGTGATGGAAAAGCTGGTTAACTGGATCACCATCGGAATCGTCGGCGTCGGCGCCGTCCTGATCTACATGAAATACTCCCGCAGCGGCTCTGAATCACCGCCGCCCCCGCCCCCGGCGAAATCCGAGCCGGCGGAGCCGCCAGCGTCTTCGAAGCCCGCCGCACCGGCGGAAACAGCATCCGCTTCCGCACCTGCCCCCGCAGCGTCTGCTCCGGCCCCCCAGCCACAGCCGCCCGCTCCTGAGCCGGCACCAACGCCTCCAACACCGGCGGCGACGACTGCGGCAACCACTCCTGCGGCACCACCGGCGCAGCCCGCGTCCCCACCGGCGCCTGTGGCCCCTGCGCCTGCACCAACTGCGGTCGCTGCAACCACGCCGCAACCTGCCGCATCTCCCACGACTTCGGCACCCGCTGCGCCCGCGCCGGCCGCCGCCCAAGCTTCCGCTTCGGGGGCTGCGGCACCGGCGATGCCATCGGCTCCCGCGTCGCCTCCTGCTGCCGCGCCTGCGCCGGCTCAACCCGCTGCCACTCAACCGCCTGTGCCGGCAACCGCCGCCCCGACGCAGCCCGTCCAAGTCGCTTCCGCAACGCCGGCGACCGCGCCTGTGCAAGCTGCCGCCGCTGCGCCGCAACAACCCAGGTTGCCCACGTCGCTCCATGAGTTGAAGCCCGAGGACTATGTGGCGGGCCTGCCCCCCAATGCGCAGGCGGCTTTCAAGTCGGCCCGCGATGCGTGGAAGACCAAGCGCGATCTGCTGGCGATGCGCTCTTGGCGCGGCATGTGGGGCAATTACCTGCGCGATCCCAATCGCGCCCTGCTCGAAGTGGACTACGCCCGGATGCTCATGGAGACCAAGGGCCAGTTCCGCACTCAAGCCGAGGAATACTCGACCCGCAAGGGCAATCTTTTGGAAGCCAAGACGCTGCTCCAGTCCTCTCGCATTCGAACCGCGCGGTATCCCGAACTGACGGAGCTGGTTTCCCAACTGGAGAACGATATCAACAAGCAACTGGCCGACATCGAAAGCCAGCAGACCGGACGGCGCTAGCCCCGCGGAGTCGGATGTTTCGAACGCTCTCCGACAAGCTTCAGTCGGTTTTCCGAAACCTGCGCGGTCTCGGCAAGCTCACCGAGAAGAACATCGCCGACGCCTTGCGCGATGTGCGGCTGGCATTGTTGGAGGCCGATGTCAACTACAAGGTCGCCAAGGACTTCATCGAGTCGGTCAAGACCAAATCGCTCGGCCAGACCGTGCTCGACAGCATTACGCCCGGCCAGCAGGTCATCAAAATCATCCATGACGAACTGGTCGCGTTGATGGGCGCGCAACACGCGGGCCTGCTGTTGGGCAAATCCCCCGCCGCTGTCCTGCTGTGCGGCCTGCATGGGTGCGGCAAGACGACCACCGCCGGCAAGCTCGCGCGGTTGCTGGCCAAACAAGGCCAGCATCCCCTTCTGGTAGCGTGCGACGTTTATCGGCCTGCCGCGATCACACAACTTCAAACGCTCGGCAAGCAACTCAACATCCCCGTGCACGCCGTCCCCGGCGAAACCGACGTGCTCCAGATCGCGCGCGGCGCGATGGAGGCCGCCGGCGCGCAGTCAAACAGTCCTGTCATTTTCGACACGGCGGGCCGCTTGCAGATTGATGAACCGCTGATTCAAGAACTGGTCCGCCTGAAAGAATGGATCGCGCCGGCGGAGATTCTGCTCGTGGCCGACGCCGCCACGGGCCAGCAGGCGGTGGACATCGCATCGCGCTTTGACAACGCCCTCGGCCTGACCGGCATCATCCTCACCAAGCTCGACGGCGACACGCGCGGCGGCGCGGCCCTCTCCATGCGCGCCGTGACCGGCAAACCGATCAAACTGGTCGGTGTGGGTGAAAAACTGGAGGACTTGGAGCCGTTCCACCCCGACCGGATGGCCTCGCGCATCCTCGGCATGGGCGACGTGGTCAGCCTGGTGGAAAAGGCGCAGGAGAGCTTCGATGCGACGCAGGCAGAGAAGATGCAGGAAAAGCTGCGCAAGGCGGATGTGAACTTGGAGGATTTTCTGACCCAAATGCAGCAGATGAAAAAGATGGGGCCGCTGGAGAATCTGCTTGGCATGTTGCCGGGGATGAGTAACATTCGCGACCTTTCGGTTGAGGAAAAGCAGCTCAAACGGCTGGAGGCGATCATTCAATCCATGACGCCCGCCGAACGACGCCGGCCTGAAATGATTGACGGCCGCCGCCGCCAGCGCATCGCCCGCGGCAGCGGCACGACCGTCGCCGACGTGAACCAACTGCTGAAGCAGTTCTGGGCGATGAGAAACCTGATCAAAGAAATGCCGCGGCTGAGCCGCAAGATGGCCCGGTTGGGCCGTCTGAAGATGCCGGCGCCTTGAGCCATCGCCGCGGCAAGGAGAAGCCATGGCAGTAGCAATTCGATTAACCAGAATTGGTGGCAGGAACGATCCCTGTTACCGCGTTGTGATCGCGCCCAAGCGCGGTCCGCGCGACGGCCGGTTCGTGGAGCAAATCGGCACCTACGACCCGCGCAAGAAGGAGAAGAACGTGGTGCTCAACCTGGCGCGCGTGGATTACTGGCTGCGTTGTGGGGCGCAGCCTACGGAAACCGTCGCGTCGCTGATCCGCCGCGCCCGACGCGAGGCCAAGGCTCAGGAAGCCGCCGCCTCTGCGCCCGCC
>JAOACV010000229.1:380-5261 GCA_026417675.1 Verrucomicrobiia bacterium | reverse complement strand
GTGGACGCCGTGCGCGACCTCTTCGTGCGCGACGGCAAAATCGCCGCCGAGCCGGCGCCCGGCGCGACGGTGGTGGACGCCAAGGGCCTAGTGGTCACCCCCGGCCTCATTGACATGCACGTGCATCTGCGCGAGCCGGGCCGCAGCGACAAGGAGACCATCGAGACCGGCACGCGCGGCGCGGCGATGGGCGGTTTCACGTCGGTCGTCTGCATGCCGAACACCTCGCCCGCCGCCGACAACGCCGGCACCATCGCGTTCATCAAACAGCGCGCCGCGACCGTCGGCCTCGTCAACGTCCTGCCGGCCGGCGCGATCACCAAGAACCTGGAGGGCAAGGAGATGGCCCCCATCGGCTCGCTCAAGCGCGCGGGCGTCGTGGCGATCAGCGACGACGGCCATTGCGTGCAGAACAGCGAGTTGATGCGCGGCGCGACCCAATACGCCAAGATGTTCAACCTGCCCGTGCTCGACCACTGCGAGGACACCTATCTCACCGCCGACGGCGTCGCGCACGAAGGTTACTGGAACACCGTGCTGGGCCTGCATGGCTGGCCCAGCGCCGCCGAGGAGATCATCGTCGCCCGCGACGTCGTGCTGGCAGAACTGGCCGACTGGCACATCCATTGCCAGCACCTCAGCGCCGCCGGCAGCGTGCGGATCGTGCGCGAGGCCAAACGCCGCGGCGTGAAAATCTCCGCCGAGGCCTGCCCGCACCATTTCACGCTCACCGACGAGTGCCTGAAAGGCTACGACACCAACTTCAAGATGAACCCGCCGCTGCGCACCCGGCGCGACGTGGACGCGATCATCGAGGGCCTCGCCGACGGCACTATCGAGGCCATCGCGAGCGACCACGCGCCGCACTGCGCCTACGAGAAGGAGGTCGAGTTCGACAAGGCGCCGTTCGGCATCATCGGTCTGGAAACGGAGCTGGCCCTCTCGCTGGCCCTTGTGCATAAGAAGGCGCTCACCCTGCCGCAACTGGTCGAGAAGTTCACCGTCGGCCCGGCGCGGATTCTGCGGCTCAACAAAGGCACGCTCTCGGTGGGCGCGGACGCCGACATCACGCTGATGGACCCGGCGCGCGAATGGACCTACGACGTTCACAAGACCGCGAGTTTGTCGCGCAACACGCCGTTCCACGGCTGGAAGCTGAAAGGCAAGGCGGTCATGACTATCGTCGCGGGCCGCATTGTCTGGCAGGAGAAGTCATGATCCCCAAGCTGCTCAGTCTGGTCCTGGCGATCGCGGTGGCCGTGCTCAGCGTGCTGCTGTGGATGGCGAAGTCCACAACGCCGCGAGTGGACGAAACCTTCATCCGCACGCAGATCGAGCGCGTCGCCAAGGCGGTGACGGCCGAGGAGAACCTCGACTTTGTTTACACCTACGAGGCGACCTGGGTGGGCAGCACCAAGAAGGCGATGATCCAGGCCACCGCGCGCGTGTTCGCCGGGTTCGACGTGCAGAAGCATCTCAAGATCGCCCTCGACGCCCGCCGCCGGCGCGTGGCCATCGAGTTTGGCGAGCCGGAGATCATCGGCGTGGATTTCCTGAAACAGCACTATTACAACGAGACACCAGGCTTCTGGAACGCGTTCAGCGAGAAGGACCGCGACGCCATCGCCGAGGGGATGCGGCAGAAGGCGCTGGAGGCCGCCCGGAGCGGCAAACTGCGCACGGTGGCCAAGGACAGCATGAGGGATTTTCTGCAGTTGTTGATGCGTGGATACGGCTACGAGACCATCGTGAGTTTCGCCGAGGCCGCCGCGCCGAAAGGTTGATGACGCATGGAAGCGGTGTTGGCGCTCGAAGACGGCTTGGTTTTTCGCGGCGAAGGTTTCGGGGCGGCCGGTTCCGCGTGCGGCGAGGCGTGCTTCAACACCTCGATGACCGGCTACCAGGAAATCCTTACCGACCCGTCCTACAAAGGCCAGATCGTCGCGATGACCTACCCGGAGATCGGCAACTACGGCATCAACACCCTCGACGTGGAGAGCTGGCAGCCGCACGTCGCCGGGTTTGCCGTGCGCCAACTCAGCCCCATCGTCTCCAACTGGCGCGCCGAGTGTTCGCTCGACGACTATCTGAAGAAGCACGGCATACCCGGCATTCAGGGCGTGGACACGCGCCGTTTGACCAAACACCTGCGCACCCGCGGCGCGATGAAGGCGTTCATCTCCACCGAGCCGATCAGCGACGAGGAGGCTGTGACGCGCGCGAGGCAATGGAAGGGCCTCGTCGGCGTGGACTACGTCGTCGAGGTCACGCACAAGAAACCGTTCCATTGGGAAGGCTACGGCCAGTGGAGCGCCGACTGGACCATTCCGCTCGGCCCCAAGGTGGACGAGTCGCGCGCCGCGCGCGGCGAGACGGGACGGTTTCAGGGGCTGTTCGAGCCGCTCGCGCCCTTAAGCCACCGCATCGTCGCGTTCGACTACGGCGTCAAATACAACATCCTGCGCCGCCTGCGTCAGCGGGGGTTCGACATCTACGTCGTGCCCGCCACCGCCACCGCCAAGGAGGTCATGGCGCTCAAACCGGAGGGCGTGTTTCTCAGCAACGGTCCCGGCGATCCGGAGGCGTTGCCCTACGCCCACCGCGCCGTGCGGGAGCTGCTCGGCGAAGTGCCGATCTTCGGCATCTGTCTCGGCCACCAGATTCTCGGCCACGCCTTCGGCGGGCGCACGTTCAAACTCAAGTTCGGCCATCGCGGCGCCAATCAGCCGGTCAAGGACCTGTCCAGCGGCAAGGTGCTCATCACCTCGCAGAACCATGGATTCGCGGTGGACGCCGGGACGCTCAACCCCGACGAGGTGGAGATCACGCAGATCAATCTCAACGACCAGACCGTTGAAGGCATGCGGCACAAACGCCATCCCGTCTTCAGCGTGCAGTATCACCCCGAAGCTTCGCCCGGCCCCCACGACGCCGGCTTCCTGTTCGATGAGTTCAAGCGCCTGATCCAAGCGCACAAGGCGAAGAAGTAGCCGCGTCTCCGCGGCGCGTTTTTTTTCAACTTGAACCCGCGCCCTCGGAATGAGAAGAAGTCCCGCCCTTAGAGACAACCATGAGCGTTCCATTCAAGATTGATTTGAGAGACCAGGTGGCCGTGATCACCGGCGGCGGCGGAATTTTGTGCGGTGTGATGGCCAAGGCGCTGGCCGAGTGCGGCGCGAAGGTCGCCATCCTCGACCTGCGCCCCGACTACGCACGGAAGGTTGCCGGCGAGATCAACGAGGCCGGCGGCACGGCGCTCGCGCTCGCGTGCAACGTGCTGGAGAAACCGAGCATTGAGGCCGCGCACGAGCAGGTCCAGGCGGCGTTCGGCCTCGTGGACATCCTCATCAACGGCGCCGGCGGCAATCACCCGAAAGGCACCACGTCGAAGGAGTTCCTCGCCGTCGAGGACCTCACGGAGAAAAAGGAAGACGTGCGGACCTTCTACGATCTGACAGCCGACGGCGTTCAGTTCGTGTTCAACCTCAACTTCCTCGGCACGTTTCTGCCGACGCAGGTGTTCAGCCGGGACATGGTGCTCAGGCGTCGCGGCAACATCATCAACATCTCCTCGATGAACGCCTTCAAGCCGCTGACCAAGATCCCGGCCTACAGCGCGGCCAAGGCGGCCGTGAGCAACTTCACCCAATGGCTGGCCGTGCATTTCTCCAAGGTCGGCGTCCGCGTCAACGCCATCGCGCCCGGCTTTTTCCTGACCGATCAGAACCGCTCGCTGCTGACCCAGCCCGACGGCTCGCTGACCGCGCGCGGCAACACCATCATCGCCCACACGCCGCAGGGCGGGTTCGGCAAACCCGAGGACCTCGTCGGCCCGCTGCTCTGGCTGCTGTGCAACGAAGCCTCCGGCTTCGTCACCGGCCAGGTCATCGCCGTGGACGGCGGCTTCAGCGCCTTCAGCGGCGTGTAGGCGGGGCCGGCGCCTGGTGATCTCGCGGGTCTTGGGAGAAACAGCGGGCGCATCAAGGAAACGGTTGACCCGGCCGGGACCCCTCCGCTAATGTCGGGCGTGCGGGACAGGCCCGTGGAAATGAAAATGACCACCACAAAGGCCGGTCCGCGAATTCCGGCGTGGATTCGGACACGGTTGCCGACCGCGCGCCGGTTTTCGCAGACCGGTCGCTTGGTTTCGGGACTGCGCCTCCACACGGTTTGCGAAAGCGCCCGCTGTCCGAACAAGACGGAGTGCTGGTCGCGCGGCACGGCGACGTTCCTGATCGCGGGCAACCGTTGCACGCGGGCGTGCGGCTTTTGCGCGGTCGAGACAGCCAAGCCGCTTCCGTTGGACCCGGAGGAGCCGGAGCGCGTGGCCGATGCGTGCTGCCGCATGGGCTTGAAACATCTCGTGGTCACCTCGGTGGCGCGCGACGATCTGGCCGACGGTGGCGCGGCGCATTTTGCGCGGACGATTCGCGCGGCGCGCGCGGCCTGCGGCGACGAGTTGATTGTGGAAGTGCTGACGCCGGACTTCGGCGGCCGTCGCGCCGCGCTGGAGACCGTGCTGGCGGCGCGGCCGGACGTGTTTAATCACAACATCGAGACGGTGCGCCGATTGACGCCGGCGGTGCGGCACCGGGCAACGTATGAACGAACGCTGGATGTGCTGCGCATGGCGCGCGAACTGGCGCCGCGCTTTGCCAACGGCGAGCGGAAGACCTTTATCAAGTCCGGTTTCATGGTCGGCCTTGGCGAGACCGAGGCCGAGGTTTTGGAGACGATGCGCGACCTGCGCGACGCGGGCTGCGAGCTGCTGACGATTGGCCAGTATTTGCGGCCGACGCGGGCGAGCCTGCCGGTGGTTGAGTTTGTGCGGCCGGAGGCGTTCGCCAGGTATCGCCGCGACGGGCTGGCGATGGGCTATGT
>JAOACV010000229.1:0-370 GCA_026417675.1 Verrucomicrobiia bacterium | reverse complement strand
GGCTATGTTCATGTCGCCAGCGCGCCGCTGGTGCGGTCGAGCTATCATGCGGACGATTTCCGGCCGGTGAGACTGGCCGCTGGCAGCAACGAGGCAAGACAATGACGAAGAAGACCGTTGAGTTCAACCATGACTTCATGCAAGAGGCCAACCGCCTGAAGCGGCTGCCGCCCTACTTGTTTGCCATCATTGACGACCTGAAGAAGCAGGCCGCCGCGGCGGGCCAGGACATCATTGACCTCGGCATGGGCAGCCCCGACCTGCCGCCGCCGCCGAACGTCATCCACGCCATGAGCGAGGCGCTCAAGCGCGACGACGTGCATGGCTACTCGCGGCGCGACGGCGAGATCGAGCGCAGCCTGCGCAAGGC
>JAOACV010000228.1:3712-5269 GCA_026417675.1 Verrucomicrobiia bacterium | reverse complement strand
CTTGGGGATGTTGCTGGCGGCGGTTGGGCTGGGCACTTTTTGGGGTGTGAGCGTCGCGGGACAGGATTTAGCAAAGGAATTCTTGATACGTCACGGCCTGTCCCCGGAGTCGGCCTCCGAACGCGCGAAGTTCGCCTATGGGGTCATCCAGGCGATCGGCGGCGGTATGGGACTGTTGTCGTTCGGGCCGCTCTGCGTGCGGCTGGGCCGTAGGCGCGCGTTCATCCTGATGCACGCCGTGGCATGCGCGGTCGTGCCGGTCACGTGTTATCTACCGGCGAGTTACTGGCAATTGTTGTGTCTGTTGCCGGTGTTCGGTTTTTTCACGCTGGGCATCCACGCCGGCTACGCGGTTTATTTTCCGGAGTTGTTCCCAACCCACCTGCGCGCCACCGGTGCGGGTTTCTGTTTCAACGGCGGCCGCATCGTGGCGGCCTCGATGCTATTTTTCTCCGGCTGGTTGAAGGCGCTGCCGGGCATGGAATTGCGGATGGCGATCACCTTGCTGGGGTTCGTGTTTCTGCTGGGCTTGGTTATCATCTTGTTTCTTCCGGAAACCAAGGACCAACCCTTGCCGGAGTGAAAAAATATTGTTTCGCTGTTGAGCCGTGCCGCCTAGAATCCGCGCCGATTCGCCATGGGTGATACAGCAACGTCTGTGAATGAAAACCCGCCAGTGCCGGCTCCGGCGCCCAATCAGCCGCCGGAAGGCGAAGCGATTCTGGACGAGGCGTTGATTGATCCCATCATCCGGCAGGCGCTCGAGGAATTCGAGGGAGGCCTGGCCCGCAGCACCAGTCTTCGCGTGCGGCCGCATTGGGACTTCGCGGCGTTTCGCGAGCGGTTGTGGGATGTGGTGTGGGGATCGCTGGCCATCGTCGTCCTGTCGCCGTTTTTCCTGCTCGCCGCCATCCTCACGCGCTGGCGTTCTCCGGGGCCGATTATCTTTCGCCAGAAACGTCTCGGCAAACATGGTGTGCCTTTCGACATCCTGAAATTCCGATCCATGCGTGTGGACGCCGAGCGTTTCCTGCGGGAGAACCCCGACCTTTACCGGCGCTACGTCCAGAATAACTTCAAGCTCGATCTCTGGGAAGACCCGCGCATCTCGCCCTGCGGTCGGTTCCTGCGCCGCAGCAAGCTCGACGAGTTGCCGCAACTCTGGAACGTCCTGCGCGGAGACATGAGCCTGGTCGGTCCGCGCCCGATCGTGCCGCCCGAGATCGTCAACTACGGCATCTACTCGCGCCGTTTGCTCTCTGTCAAACCCGGCGTCACCGGCTACTGGCAGGTAACGATGGGCGGCGAGATGGGCTACCCGCGCCGCGTCGTGCTGGACATGTATTACATCGAGCACAAAACCCGCCGCCTCGACGTGTGGATCCTGATCAAGACCGGCCCCGCCATCTGTTACCACTTCTGGAAAAACCGTAAGAAACGCAACGCAAACAAACCGGCCTGACCGCCCCCTCACCGCCATGAACGCACGCTTTCTCGTCCCCGCCTGTCTGGCCGCGCTCTTGGGCGGTGTGGCCGCCGCCGAACCCATCAGCGCCC
>JAOACV010000228.1:0-3702 GCA_026417675.1 Verrucomicrobiia bacterium | reverse complement strand
CCACCGACGGGCGCATCCTGCCTGAAACTGCCAAGTATCTCTACACCTTCCAGGGTTTGAACAAGATTGAAATCGAGGAAGCCAGCGCCGGCGACATCATCTCGCTGGCAGGGCTGGAGGAAATCGCCATCGGCAGCGAACTGCGCGGCACGATCACTTGGATGGCGCCCGAAGGCACGATCGTGAAGAAAGGGGAACCGCTGGTCAAACTCCGCGATGTGCTCGAACGGTTCGAGTTGGACTTGCGCAAAGCCCAGCTCGACTCGGCGCGCTTTCAAATGGAGCGCTATCAGAAAGACTTCGAGGCGGCCAAGAGCCTGCACGCGCAAAAGATCATCAACGACGTGGACCTGCGCCTGAAGGAGGTCAACTATCTCCAAGCCGTCGCCCAAGTCGAGGAAGCCACCGCCCGCCACAACCTCGCCCTTGAGAACGTCCAGATGCGCACCATCTGCGCGCCCACCAACTGCGTCGTCGCTCAGCACATCAAGCACGTCGGCGAAGTCCTCGTCATCACCGCCGGCGTCGAGAACATTCTCAAGGCCGTCCACATTGACTCCCTCTACGCCATCGCCTACCCCGACGCCAAGTTCGTGCACCAAATCCGCGTCGGGCAAAAAGCCGAGGTGCGCATCCCTCTCGGAGGCAATCTCCCCATTGTCGGCACGGTGGCCGTCGTGGACCCTGTGGTGGACACCGCCAGCGGTTCCTTCCGCGTGAAGGTCCTCTTGAATAACCCCGACCACAAAATCAAACCCGGCCTGCACGCCGTTGTCACCTTCCTGCCGGAAAAATAGCCGCCGCTGACGGCAAGAAGCTCCACACTTCGCCCTCCAACAGGGAAGTGCAAAATTAGGAAGGGACTGGAAGACCGTGGACTGGACTGCCAGTTTGAACACTTGTGGTCTTGCGGTCAGGGGGTTGAGTTTGCAAAGCTCCTAGTATGAGCACAGCCTATCAAATCGTCGTTTGCGGAAGCATTGTGCCGGACCCGTTGCAGACGCTGGAACCTGTCAGCACCCCGATGGGGCCGGCATTGAAAAACGAAATGATGTTGCCGGCGGTCTTGGATCCGTGGGCCAGCCACGCGCTGTTCGAGGCGGCACACCTTGCCAACAGCGCGCCCGGCAGCAAAGTCTGGCTGATCAGCATCGCGCCGAAGGCGAAGCTGCAGCAGGTCATGATGACCATCGCGCAAAAGGTGCCGTTTGAGTTGGTTGCGCTGGACGGACCCGCCGGCGGATTCACCGAGGCTGCCGAGGTGGCCGCGATTCTGGCCGATGCGATCAAAGCCATCCCCGGCCTCGATATGAAGCGGCTGTTGGTTTTTGGCGGATGGGAGTCGGCCTCCCGCGGCGCGGGGGCGACGATGCAGATGGTGGGCGAGCTACTCGGCATCACCGACCAGTTCCAAGGCGTGGACCAGATCACCGTCAACACCGACGGCTCGCTGGAGATTCTGGAACGTATCGAGGGTGGTAAACACCAGGTTTCCAAGTGCGCCGGCCCCCCCGCCGTTTTGGGTTGGGCCACCGGCAGCCTGCCGGAGCCGCCGAACAATCCGCAAATCGGAATGGCCAACATGCGCGCGATCATGCCGGCGTTGCAGCGCGCCAAGCCGGCCAAGATCGCCGCGGAGGGCGTGACCTTCGTCCGCGTGACGCTCCCGAAGCAGTTGCGCGAGACCAAGATCGTCAAGGACACGCCCGCCTACGAGATCGCCAAGGAAATCGTGGCGTGGATCGCGAACGAATAGAGAACCACGCAATACACGGAACACACGGAAAGGAACTGATATGGAAACGATTCTGGTTCTCGCTCATACGGAAACGGATGGATCGCTTGCTAAGCCCGCGCTGGAGGCGTTGGCGGCGGCCAAGTCGCTCGGCGGCCTCCTCGTCGTCGGCCTCGTCGGCGAAAACGTGCAGGATGCGGCCAACTCCATCGCTGCTTGCGGCGCGGCGAAGTTCTTCGGCGTCTGCGGCGCTGACTTTGCGCAAGCGCGTTACGCGACCGATGCGGCTGCGGCTGAAGCAATCGCCCAGGCGGCGGGCGCACCGGTCATCATTGCGCCGCACACGTCGCGCTGGGGGCGCGTGCTGGCGGGCGTGGCGCAACGGCTGGGCGGCCGCGCGGACACGCACGTCACGGCCGTTTCGCTTGTCAACGGCGCGCCGGCGGTCACGCGGTGGTATTACCGGCAGCGCATGGAAGCGGTGCTCCAGCGAGCGCAACGGCCGTGGGTGATCGCGCTAGACCCCGGCTGCGTCGCACCGTGGCGGGGCGAGGCGGGCACGGCCAGCGTCGAAAAGGTGGCGGTGAACCTGACGGACGCGCACAAACGCACGACCGTGACGGGCGTGCGGGCACCGAAGGCGGAGGAACAAACCATTCGACCCGACGCGAAGCTGTTGTTCGTGGCCGGCGCCGGCTGGACGAAGAAACAGGCCGACGGGCAAGTCCACGTGGCGGAAGCGGAGAAGCTGATTCTGGACTTCCTGAAACTGACGGGCGCGTCGCTGGGCAGCAGCAAGTCGCTGGTGGACCTCAGCGGAGAGGGACAGGCTGTCCTGCCGTTCATGACGCATCTGAATCAAATCGGGCAAACCGGCTCGACGCCCCGGCATCCGAAGGGCCTCTCGACCTGCTGTCACGGCGAGGAACCGCACACGGTCGGCTGGCGGTTCATCAACGAGCGCCGCGCCATCAGCCTCGACCCCAGTTGCGGCTGGGCGCGCGGCAAGGCCGACGTCCTCTACGTCGCCGACGCCTTCCAAGTGATGGCGAAGGTGAACGAATTGCTCGCGGCGAAGAAAAGCTCATGACCATCCGACATTAATTCTGTTCACACACATTCAGGGAGACGAAACAGCATGAAGACCTCACAAGAACTCGAACGGCAGGCCGCGTTAAACGTCGCGGCGCTTATGGCGGCGGCGGCGCGGACGGCGCCGAAGACGCGCGGGATTGACAACATCTCCGTTCTGGCGGTGGACGACCCGGAGACGAAAGGCCGCGTTATTGCGAAAATGCAGGAGATCTCGAAGCGCGACAATCTGCCGTTTGTTCAGCGCGACGCCAACTGCATCGCCAACGCGCCGGTGCTGCTCGTCATCGGCGTGGCCGACAATCCGCCGGGGCTGGACTGCGGCTTCTGCGGCCACAAGACGTGCGTGGAATCGCAGAAGGCCAAGAGCACCTGCGCTTTCAACTCGATCGACCTCGGCATCGCCGTCAGTTCCGCCGCCGCGACGGCAGGGCAGTTTCACGTGGACAACCGCGTGATGTTCTCCATCGGCCGCGCCTGTCGCGAGCTGCGGCTTTTCGGCGAAAGCGTCCGTCAAATCCTCGGCATCCCGTTGAGCATCAGCGGCAAGAGTCCGTTCTTCGACCGGAAGTGAATCCTGGTCCTGACTCTTGGGTATTGAAAGGTGCCCGATGAGGAAATGCGCGCTGACGGCGCTCTGGCTCGCGTGCGGGGCAACCGTTGCGCTTGCCCAGAATGTCCTGGTCGAGGCGGAGTGCTTCGCCCGGCGCGGCGGGTGGGTGGTGGACCCGCAATTCATGGACCAAATGGGGTCGCCCTATCTGCTCGCGCACGGGCTGGGCCGGCCCGTGGCGGATGCGACGACAGAGGTCGAGTTTCCCGCGACCGGCGCGTATCGCGTGTGGGTGCGCACGAAAGACTGGGTGGCGCAATGG
>JAOACV010000227.1 GCA_026417675.1 Verrucomicrobiia bacterium | reverse complement strand
CTTCAACGCCGTCATCCTGCCCGGCCACGCCGCTGTCCTGGCCGTCGGCGCCATCCGCCCCCGCCCGACGGTGGTGGGCGGCGCCATTATCACGCGGCCCATGATGCGGTTGACGCTCGGCTGCGACCGCCGCATCGTGGAAGGCGCCTTTGGCGCGCGATTCCTTGCCCAACTGCGGGAGCTAATCGAATCGGCCAACCTCTAAGCAGGGGGCGCGGTCCTGTCCGCGTTGTCAGGGTGCAACGCACGAGGCTTGTCTTTGTGCTTTTCCTCGACGGCGTGTCGTGGAAGGAATACGTCAGTATCCAGGAGCCAGCTACATGACCGGCATTTGGTCGAAAGCAGCCAGTGCGGCGATCAGCGCCGCCGTCTCGTTGTGCGCGGTGGGCACCTCGATTTCTCTGGTGGCCAGCGACACGCCGGAATTGAACGGCCTGACCGTCCACAACAAAGGCATCGGCGGCCAGAATACCGTGCAGGGCCGGGCACGATTTGAGAGGGATGTCGTCGTGCTGAGGCCGGGTTTCGTCTTCATCTACTTCGGTCTCAATGACGCGCTCAACGAGTCCAAGTTCGTGCCGTTGGAAAAGTTCATCGCCAACCTCGCGTGGATGGTGGAGCGCGCCCGCGCCGCCGGGATCCAGCCTGTATTGTGCACAATCCATCGCGTGATCGAGGAGCCGCTGCTGAAGCGCCACAAGCGCGAGGCTTACGGCAACGAGGGGCCGAACGGGAAGATTGCCAGCTACAACGCCGCCATCCGCCAGCTCGCAAGGCAGAAGAACGTCCCGCTGGCGGACTTTGCCGGGGCCGTCGCCGCATCTCGCGACCATCCTGGCGCGAGCATCATCCGGCCCGACGGCGTCCATCTCGGTCCCGATGGCAATCGTCTTCTCGCCCGGTGCTTCCTCGACGCTGTGGGCGGACAACTCACCGGCAAGGAGAACATCGTCTGTTTCGGCGATAGCGTCACGTATGGCGCCGGATCGAACAGTGCCGCCACCGCAGAGGGCGACACGTATCCGACGTTTTTGCGCCAAATCCAGATCAGGACTCGTCAGGCGCGTCCTCCTTCCACCGCCGCCGCTTGGAAAGCCGGCATCGCTCGGACCGTCATCACGCCGGAGAAACCCGTCTGGCTGGCGGGTTACGGCTCCAAACGCGTCCCGGAAGGCAAGCTGCACGATCTCTGGCTGAAGGCCCTTGCGCTTGAAGATGCGACGGGCCGGCGCGCGGTGCTGGTGACCAGTGATTTCCAAGGCATCCCAAAGGCGATGGCCGACCGGACGTGTGAGAAGCTACGCCATCGGTTCGGCTTGGCGCGCGATCAGGTCATGCTCACCTACTCGCACAACCATTGCGGTCCGCGGCTTACCGGTGATCTGTATGATTACTATCCCGTGGACGCCGAGCAGGAGGCGCTCGTGGACGAATACACGGCGCAGATGGAGGCGAAGATCGTCGAGACAGTCGGCGCGGCGCTCTCGAAACTCGCGCCTGCAAACCTCCGCATTGGCGAGGGGCGGGCGACGTTCGCTGTGAACCGCCGCAACAACCGCGAAGCCGAGATTCCGGACTTGCTGGCGAAGCACAAGCCGCTGAAAGGTCCGGTGGACCATGCCGTGCCCGTAATGACCGTGACCGGTGCAAACGGCCAGTTGCTGGGGATCCTGTTCGGCTACGCCTGTCATCCGACTACGCTCAGCTTCACACAATGGTGCGGCGATTATCCGGGCTTCGCGCAGCTCGCTCTGGAGAAGAACCATCCCGGCGCGACAGCCACGTTCATCAACACCTGCGGCGGCGACCAGAACCCGCTGCCGCGCCGGCGCGTGGAGTTGTGCGAGCGTTACGGCCGGATGCTGGCCGAGGGCGTCGAGACTGGGCTAAAGCAGCCGATGAAGCCGGTTTCGCCCGTTCTGCGCACGGCGTTCGAGTTCGTGGAATTGCCGTATGAGAGGGTCGTGACGCGCGAGGAGTTGCAGGCAGAGCTTCAAAACAAGAACGCCATCCGTGCGCGTTGGGCCGCGCGCATGTTGAAAAAGCTCGACGCGGGCGAGAAGTTTGCGCTGTCGTATCCGTATCCCATTCACGCCTGGCGGCTCGGCAAGGAACTGCTCCTCATCGGCATGGGCGGGGAGACGGTGGTGGACTACGCGCTGCGGTTCAAGAAGGAGTTCGGCCCTGGCACATGGGTTTGCGGTTATGCAGACGATTTGGTTGCCTACATCCCGTCGCGCCGTGTGTGGGAGGAAGGCGGCTATGAGGGCGGTTCGTTCCTCTATGAATATGGCCGTCCCGCGTTCCGTTGGGCGGGCGATGTGGAGGAACGCATCGGTGAAGCGGTCCAGCGACTGGTAAATCGAACCAAGGAACAACAATGAAACTTCGCATTCTCTTGGCCTACGTCTCTCTGGGGATCCCTTTTGCTTTTTGCTCCGCGACCACGCTCCGCGTTGAACCCTACACCCTCCCCGCCGCGGATCTGGGTCCGGAGAACCCGCTGCCGATGTTTCGCGGCGACAAGGAGGACGACGTGCCGAAGCTCGATCCGGCGATCCCAGAGCCGGAGCGGCGTTACATCGGCTGGCGCACGGCTTGGCGCTGCCTGCCGCATCGGATGCAGGACGGCTACAGCCGCCACAAGAAGTTGCGCACGTTTGACTCGCTCGTGCTGGAGAACGAATGCCTGCGCGCGACATTCCTGCCGCAATTCGGCGGGCGGTTGGTGTCGCTTGTTCAGAAACCAGGAGGGCGCGAGCTGCTGTCGCGCAACCCGGTGTTTCAACCGGCCAATCTCGCGTTGCGCAACGCATGGTTCTGCGGCGGCATCGAGTGGAACACGCCGTTGCGCGGCCATCACTTCCTGACCTGCTCACCGGTCTTCGCCGCCGAAGTGCGTGGCACTGAGGGCGAGCCGGTGCTGCGGCTCTACGAATGGGACCGCGTGCGCTGTTTTCCGTGGCAGATTGATTTTCATCTGCCGCCCGGCTCGCCGTTTTTGTTCGCGCGGATGCGCCTCGTCAACCCGCATGACCGCGAATTGCCGATGTATTGGTGGACCACCATCGCCGTGCCGGAGCGCAAGGACGTGCGCGTCCTGGTGCCCGCGACCAGCGCGCTCAACCACAGCCGCGAGACCGGCATCACGCTGGTGCCGCTGCCGATCTGGAACGGGCGCGACCTGACCTACACCACACAGTCATTGAGCGCCTATGATTTCTTTCCGCGTTTTGCCGCCGGCCAGCGACGCTGGATCGCCGCGCTCGACGGCGAAGGACGCGGTTTGTTCGAGACCTCCACTGACCGCTTGCGCGGACGGAAACTGTGGGGATGGGGTATGGGCCAGGGCGGCCGGCGCTGGCAAGAGTTCCTCTCACTGCCCGGCGAAGCCTACATTGAAATCCAGGCGGGGCTTGCGCAAACGCAGTCGGAAAGTCTGCCCATGCCGGCGCGCGCGACCTGGTGCTGGACGGAGGCGTTTGGCCCGCTTGAAGCCGACCCGAAGCTGGTCCACGGAGATGATTGGTCGCGCGCGTGGCAGGCCGCCGACCAAGCGATCGAAAAGGTCTTACCGCGGGCGCGCATGGACCAACTCGACGCGAAGTTTGCCGCCGTCACGACGCGCACGCCGGAGCGTTTGCTCAAACTCGGCTCCGGCTGGGCCGCGTTGGAACGCCGCCGCTGCGCGGCCCAAGGCTTGCCCGACCCGATTCCCGCCGAACTGACGTTTCCCACGGATTCGCTTGGCGCGGACCAAGCGCCGTGGCTTGCGCTGCTGGAGAAGGGCGAGTTGCCGGAGCGCGATCCTCGCACAGAGCCGGGCACGCTGATGACGCAACCGGACTGGCAACCGCTGCTGGAGAAGGCCAAGACCCAACCCTGGCTGACGTGGTGGCACCTCGGCAACCTGCGGATGGAAGCGCTCGACCTCGACGGTGCGGAGAAAGCTTGGCGGGCGTCGCTAGAATGCCAGCCAACTGGCTGGACGCTGCGCAATCTAGCCGTGCTTGCCGAACGTCGCGGCGACAAGGCGAAAGCCTGCGAGTTGATGCGGCAAGCGTGGCGTGTCGGCCCGCCAATCGCACCGCTGGCGGTCGAGTGTTTGCAGACGCTCACGCGCGCCGAGCGTTACGCCGAGGCGTATGATTTCGCTGCCGCGCTTCCCGGCGCCGTGCGCGCCCATGAACGGGTGGAACTGCTTTGGGCCAAGGCGGCTATTGAGACCGGCAAGCTCGACGGCGTCGAGCGCGTCTTCGAACGCGAGTTCGCCACGATCCGCGAAGGCGAGGTGTCGTTGACCGACCTCTTGTTCGCCTTCCAAGAGAAGCGCATTGCCGCCGCCGAGAAGGTGCCCGTGGACAACAAGCTTCGCGAGCGCGTCCGGCGCGAGTTCCCGCCACCGCGCCTCATAGACTTTCGGATGTATGTGACGGAGGGGAAGTGAGCCGTGTTCTCTGACTGAAGGGGAGACTTCCACGCCGCAGCAAGCGACGCGCATTCTATGCTGCGGCTGCCATCGGTTTGCTGCTTGGAAGCCCGCGCCGTTTCTTGTGCGGCGTTTTCATCAGGCGTTGTTTGGATCGGGCTGACCATTGGCCGGGGCGTCGGGCAGGGGAATCGTGCCCGCGGTGTCTTCCAAGGCGGCCCAGACGGCGCTGGTCATGGTCAGCCCGCGCTTAGCGGCTTGATAACCGACGGAATACTCCGCGGCCGTGAAGAGGCAAAAACCGTCCACGTAATTGCTGGCGAGGATGATCTGGATGTCCTTGGCAAGCCGTTCGAGCAACGTGGCAGCGTCGGATCGGCCCGGTTCACCTCCGCCGTTGCGCTGCAACGGGACGACCAGATAACGCATCGAACTGAGCAACTGCACGGGCTGGCAAATGATGAGGCAGGGAAGGTCCTTGATCTTCCAGCCGAACAAGTTGAGCAATGAACTACTATGGGCCAAGGCCTCCGAAGTCCCGGCCTCTTCGATCCCCAGCCCGACGAACCGGTCGGAGGTGAGCGTCCGCAAGCCTTTCCAAAAGGCTTGGTCGTGCGCCAATCGTTTCAAGCTGGCGTCTTGCGATCGGTAAAGCAGGAGCGCGTAAAGCCCCGAAACGCCCGGGCTGGCTACGAGTTGATCGAAGCAGTCCCGCGTGCGATCGGGCGACAATTCGTTACATACAACAAAAGCGTTCATGTGCATCCTAGCCCCCGCGACCGGCGGCAGGCGCCAGTGGCGTATCACACCGTTGGCGTCTGCCGCCCCCGCGTGCGGTCGCATCCCCT
>JAOACV010000226.1 GCA_026417675.1 Verrucomicrobiia bacterium | reverse complement strand
GTGTTGGACGGCCAAAACCCTCGCCGTTGGCAGGAGTCGTGGGGTGCTGGACGGGGAGAGAGCCAAGAAGTGGGACGAGTATGCCGCCAAGGCGCTGGCCTGCTATGAGCAGACCATGGCCCAATACCCCGAAGCGCCCTCAACTGTCAACGCCGTCAGCGAGATACTGATGATTCTGAACCTCAAGTTGAAGAGCAAGGTCATTGATGCCGCCGGCGTAGAAGCCTTCTTTAACGCGCTGCTGGCCGGCCCGGCCGGCAAAAACCTCGCCCTGAAGGTCAAGGCGCTCTATGCTTTCGGCACACTCCAATACGCCCTCGGCGACCCCAAGCGCGCCCTGCCCACCTTCGTGCGTGCTCTCCAGGAAGGCCCGAACGTCGAGGTGGACCCCGCTGACTACGACGCTTACGCCAAGACGCTGGTGGAGAACGCCCAGTTCGACCCGGCCATCGCCACCTACAAGAAAATGGCCGAAGTAGCCTTGAAGAATGGCGATTATCCGGCTTGGTCTGACGCCATGTTCGGCATCGGCGACGCGGCGTTCAGGAAGAAGGACTTCGCCCTCGCGCGCAAACAGTTCGAGATGTTCACCAAGGTCGCCGACGATTTGAAGACCAAGAAGCGCCAGCCCGAACAACTCACGCTGGAGGAACGCGCGCTCGTCAACTGCAAACGGCTGCCCGAAGCGCAACTGGGCATGGCCGACATCCTGTTGGCGGAGAAGAAGTTCGACCAAGCCATCGCCGCCTACAAGGCTTACATCGAGTCCACGCGCGGCATTAACAAGATTCGCGCTCGCGCCGTGCTGGGGATGGGTTACGCCTTGCTCGCCCGGTCGGCTACCAAGGCGCCCGCCGACGCGCGCGCCGACATGGAAGCCGCGTTCGGCAACTTCGCGCAAGCCGCTGAGTTCTACTCGATCTTTGACGACGTGGCCGCCGAGGCGCTGTTCCGCGCCGGCGAGACCGCCAATCGGGTCGCGGCCATGGTCGCCCAAGAACCCTCCACACCCGAGACCAGCGCTGCGCTGCAAAAGGCCCTTCTAAACTGGCAAGCCGAGGTCCGCCGCAACTTGGAAGAATTGATCAAACGCTACCCGAACGATCCCAACGCCGGCACGGCGAAGGAAATCCTCGGCAAACTGCCGCCGGCCAGACCCGGCAGGTAGTTCCCATGCCCACAACCACATCCCTTCCCCCCGTCGGCTATATCGGCCTCGGCATCATGGGCCGTCCCATGGCCGGCCATCTGCTCCGTGCCGGCTACCCTCTGACGGTTTACAATCGAACCCGCGCCAAAGCGGAACCGCTCGTCGCCGAGGGTGCGAAACTGGCCGACTCCCCAAAAGCCGTCGCCGAAGCCAGCGAGTTCATCTTCACCAACGTCACAGACTCCCCCGACCTTGAATCGGTCATACTCGGCGAACCTGCTGCCGCGGCCGCCCACTGCAGCCACAAGAGCGCGGTCATTGACGGCGTTCGTCCCGGCAGCATCGTCATAGATAACTCCACCGTCGCGCCCGCCACCGCGAAGAAGATCGCCGACGCGCTGGCAAAGAAGGACGTCTTCTTCCTCGACGCGCCCGTCACCGGTGGCGAAAAAGGCGCCATCGAAGCCACGCTGGCCATCATGGTCGGCGGCGACGAAAACGCCTTCCAGCGCGCGCTGCCCCTGCTCCAGAAGATGGGCAAGACCATCCTTCACATGGGGCCTAGCGGCAATGGCCAGATGACCAAGGCCATCAATCAAATCCTCGGCGCCCTCCATCTCGTCGCCATGGCCGAGGCATTCGCCCTCGCCCAAGCGGCCGGACTGGACCTTGAAAAGACCCGCCAGATCGTGGCCAGCGGCGCGGCCGGCTCTTGGATGCTGTCCAACCTCGCCCCCCGCGCCTTCGCGGGCGATTTCCGGCCCGGTTTCAAGGCCGGACTGCAAAACAAAGACCTCCGCATCGCCCTCGAAGCCGCCGCCGAACTCGGCCTCGACCTGCCCGCCACCCGACTCGCCCGCGCGGATTTCCAGCGTCTGGTGGACATGGGTTGCGCCGACGAAGGCACGCAAGCCATCGTCAAGACTCGATGGAAGCGATGAGCGCGCCGAGTCGCTTGCGGGGCGGGGAATGGGGGCGCAGCGCGTGCGGGATCTTTGGTTGGTCGCAACCGCGTGCGCTGCCGGATGACGGCGGCTGACCTTATACCCCTTTCAAGGCTTCGCGCACGATGTCTTCGACCTTGGCGCCCGCGCCGAGACGATCGCAGGCGGCGCGGACGGCTTTGTGGGCTTCGAGTTGTTTGTAGCCGAGCGAGACCATAGCGAGGATGGCGTCGTTGAGCTTCTGTTCCTCGGGGGTTAGCGCGTGTTTGGCGGCGGCGGCCTCCAGCGCGCCGATTTCGCCGATCTTGTCCCGCAACTCGACGCAGAGCCGCTCGGCGGTCTTGGGGCCGACGCCCTTGATTCTGGAGAGCGACTTGACGTCATTACTGACAATGGCGCCCTTGAGCGCGACGGGCGACATCCCGCCGAGAACGGTCAGGGCGATTTTCGGACCGATGCCGCTGATGCTCAACAGAAGCCTGAACAGCGCGCGTTCCTGCTCGGTCATGAAACCGTAAAGCTGGTGGGCATCCTCCCGGACGTGAAGATAGGTGAGGATGCGCACGTCGCCGCCGACGGCGGGCAGCTTGTCAAAGCTGGAGAGCGGGATGGCGAGTTCGTAGCCAACGCCGTTGCAGTCGAGCACAACCTGCGCGGGCGTGGCGCTGACGAGTTTGCCTCGGAGGAACGAGATCATGGTGGGTCAAGGTGAACTACGGATGGCGCGGACGGTTTCTCTTTTCCTGTGCGTTCCGCAACTCCCAAGCTGGTTTTCATACCCGTGTGGGCGGCTCAAGAACAATGCCGCGCTGAGTTTGCGCATGACAGATGGCCAACGCAAGAGCGTCAGCGGCGTCGGTGGGCGGCACTTCGGACAAACCGAGTAGGGCGCGCACCATGCGGCCGACCTGGAGTTTGCCAGCGGCGCCGAGGCCGGTGACGACTGCTTTGACCTTGCGAGGCGCGTATTCGTAGATCGGCAGGCCCGCCCCGGCGGCGGCCAGCATCGCCGCGCCGCGTGCGTGGCCCATGATGATCGCCACGCGCGTGGACTGGACGTAGATCACGCGTTCGACCACGACGACCTCCGGCTTGGTGTGGGCGATCACGCTGCGCAGTTGGTCATGGATGCGGAGCAGACAACGCGACGGCAGGACGCCCGGCTTGCTTTTGATCTCCCCGAACGCCACTCCACGCATCTGGTTGCCGGCGGCCTCGATCACACCGTAGCCGGTCGAGCGCAGCGAAGGGTCCACGCCGAGGATGATCATGAGATGGTAGTGATGTAAGGGCGGGGCAGCGGAGCGTTGGGTTCGGCCAAGGATGGAGATCCCATAGCTGCGGCGTTCAATACTCCGTTCCCCCGCCGTCAACCGTCCTGCTCGCCGACCTTGGCGAGGATGTCGTCGGGGATGTCGAAGGCGGCATAGACGTGCTGCACGTCATCGTGATCCTCGAGTTCGCTGACGATCTTGAGCACCGTCCGCGCCGCGGCTTCATCGGTGATCGGCACCGGCGTGACCGGCATGAAGGTGATCTCGGCGGTTTCCGGTTTGATGTTTCTGGCCTCCAGCGCCTTGTGGATGGCCTCGAAGTGCGATGGGTCGCAGGTGATTTCGTAGCCGTGCTCCGTAGTGGTCATGTCGTCCGCGCCGGCGTCGAGGGCGATGCCCATCAGTTCGTCCTCGCCGATCTTGGACTTGTCCACCAGGAAATGGCCCTTGCGGTGGAAGAGGTGCTTGACGGAGCCGCCGCCCATGTTGCCGCCGTTTTTGGTGATGAGGTTGCGAAGCTCGGCGGAGGTGCGGTTCCGGTTGTCGGTCATCGCTTCTACAATGACAGCAACTCCACCCGGCCCGTACCCTTCATAGGTGATTTCCTCATAGACCGCACCGGGCATCTCGCCCGTGCCGCGTTTGATGGCGCGGTCAATGTTGTCGGCAGGCATGTTCACCGCGCGAGCCTTCAGCAGCACGGCGCGCAGCCGCGGATTCATGTCGGGGTCGCCGCCCGCCTGCTTGGCGGCCACGGTGATTTCCCTGGCAAGCTTGGAAAAAATCTTGCCGCGCTTCGCGTCGAGCGCGCCCTTCTTGTGGCGAATCGTCGCCCATTTGCTGTGGCCTGACATGGTTCGTCGCTTCCTTTCCTCTCAGACTGTCTGGGTTTGGCGGCGTGTTTCTAACCGCTCCGCGGGTTTTGGAAAAGCCCAAATTGCACACCCTCAGAGACTCATTTCGCCCTGCACAAGCCGCTCGCGCACCGGGCCGAAGGTCTTGCGATGGACCGGGCTGGGGCCGTGGAGGTGAAGCGCCAGCAGATGCATCGGGGTCGGGTAGCCTTTGTGCTGGTCGAAGCCATAGACCGGATACTGCGCGTGCAACTCCAGCATCAAACGGTCGCGCGTGACCTTGGCGATGACCGACGCGGCGGCGATGGAGAAGCTGCGCGCGTCGCCCTTGACCAACGCGGTCTGCGGATAGGGAAGTCCCTTGATCGGTCGGCCGTCCACGAGAACATGGTCGGGCGGCGCGGGCAGGCGTCGGAGGGCCTCGATCATGGCGCGGTGGGTTGCCTGGAGGATATTCAGCCGGTCAATCCACTCCACATCCACGATGCCGATGCCAAATTGGATGCGCGCGTCGTTGGTGAGCCGTTGAAAGAAATCGTCGCGTTGCTCGGCGGTAAGCTGCTTGGAATCGTTGAGGCCAGTCAACTTGAAGCCGACGGGAAGAACCACCGCCGCCGCCACAACCGGCCCGGCGAGCGGACCTCGCCCCGCCTCGTCCACGCCCGCGACAATCTTCGCGCCGCGCCGGATGGCCGCGCGTTCGAAACGGTAACTCGGCCGATAGGCGCCGGCCGTCATGGGGAAAAGGTTACTTCTTCCCAGCCGGCCCGTCCGGCTTCTCCTCGGCCTTCGGCGCAGGAGGTGCGGCGGGCTGGGCTTCAGCCTTCGGCGCGGCTTCGCTCGCGGCCAATGCGGCTTCTTCGACAGCCAGCGCCTGCTTGCCCTTGCGGCCTCGCAGATAGTGAAGCTTGGCGCGGCGCGCGGCGCCTTTGCGCTCAACCTCAATCTTCTCGATGCGCGGCGAGTGGACGTGGAAGACGCGCTCGACGCCCTCGCCAAAGCTGATGCGGCGGACGGTGAAGGTCTCGCTGATGCCGCGTCCGCGGCGGCCGATGACCACGCCGGAGAAAACTTGGATGCGTTCCTTGTCGCCCTCGATGAC
>JAOACV010000225.1 GCA_026417675.1 Verrucomicrobiia bacterium | reverse complement strand
GACTGACCCCGGGCGAGGACACCGGGTTAAACAACCTCAACCGCAACTTCCCCAAGGCGAAAGAAGGCGGCCCGCCGCGCGGCGCGTTGGCAACGGCGCTCTGGGAGTTCGTCCGGCAGCAGCAGCCGACGTGGTTCATTGACCTGCACGAGGGTGGCGATTTCCGTGCGTTGACCAACAAGAGCGTTGGCAGCAGCATCATTCCTTTCCCGACTCCAGAGGGCAACACGGTCGCCGCCGCGATGCTTGCCGCGGTCAACGCTTCCATCACCAACCAGAGCATTCAGTTCCAACTGCTCGGCCCGCCGATTGACGGCAGCCACGCGCGGGCCGCCGGCGAGCACTTGGGCGCGCACGCGATGATTCTGGAGACAACCTCCAAGTCGCAGGCGCTGTCCCTGCGCGCCCGCCAGCACCGCATCATGGTGCACACGCTGCTGAAGCACTTGGACATGATTGACGCTTCGGTGACTCCCGAACTGATGACCCCGCGCACCTCGGCCCACGCCCTGCCACCGATTCGCCTCGCCGTCTATGACGCCGCCGGCACGGGCGGCCCGGGCGCCGTGCGGGTCATTGAACAGGCCGGCAAACAACCCGGCGCCATTGTCGTGCGCGTCTGCGGCCAGGACATTAGTCACGGCGCATTGGATCAGTTCAACATCCTCCTCGTTCCGGGTGGTTCCGGCAGCAAAGAGGCCGCGGGCATTGGCGAGGAGGGCCGCGCGCGCATCAGGAGATTCGTCGAGGACGGCGGCGGCTACATCGGCATCTGCGCCGGCGCATATCTGGCCACGAGTGGCTTCACGTGGGGACTGAAGATTCTCGATGCAAAAACGGCCTCGCCGAAATGGAAACGCGGCGTCGGCATGGTGAAACTGGAATTGACCGACCGCGGACGCGAGATTCTAGGCAACAAGCTCGGCCAGTTTGATTGCAAGTATGCCAACGGCCCCATTCTGGTTCCCGCGCAAGTCGAGTCGCTGCCCGATTACGAGCCGCTGGCGTTCTTCCGCACCGAACTGGCGCAGAACGACACGCCCGTCGGCATCATGGTTAACTCGCCCGCCATCGTCGCCGGTCGCTACGGCCAAGGCCGTGTCATCGCCATCAGCCCGCACCCGGAACAGACGCCGGGCTTGGAGGATTTCATTCCACGCGCCGTCGAGTGGGTGGCGCAGAAAGGAAAGATGTGAGAACGAGTTGCGTCGCGGTCTGCATCGGAACATGGACCCTCGTTTCGTCTTTGAGTGGCGCTGACGACAAAGTCCCCGCCTTCCCCGGCGCGGAAGGCGCGGGCGCATTCACCACCGGCGGGCGCGGCGGCAGCGTCTATCGCGTCACCAACCTCAACGCCGACGGCCCCGGCTCGCTTGCCGACGCCGTCAGCCAACCCCACCGCATCGTCGTCTTTACTGTCTCGGGCGTCATTGACCTGACCAAAAGCAAGGACGGCAGGCCGAAAAAGGGCGGCAAGATCGTCGTGGACCAGCCGCACATTACCATCGCCGGCCAGACCGCGCCGGGTGAGGGCATTTGCCTCAAAGGCGGCTCGCTGCGCATCGAAGCGGGTCAGGTTATCGTCCGCCACATCCGCTCGCGGCGCGGCTTCGTCACAATCGGCGATTCGGGGGACGCCATCGGTGCCAAGCCGGCCGAGAACGCATCCGGCAACGGAACCAAGAAACGCGCGGGCATCAACCAAGAGACCTTGGAGAGGATCAAGGAGAAGAAGGCTGAACGCGGAAAGACCATGAAGAGCTATGCCGACATCGCCCACGTTGTGCTCGACCATTGCTCCGCGTCGTGGGCCACCGACGAGAATCTCACTTGCACGCATCCGAACCACTCCACCGTCCAGTGGTGCATCGCCTCCGAGGGACTCGATTACGAGAACCCGAAGCAGACGCCACCGCGCCATTCCGAAGGCTCGCTCTGGGGCGTTGCCGCCGCCGAGGGCCGCGCCACGATGCACCACACGCTCTACGCCCACAACCGGCTGCGCAACCCGCGCACGACCGGCGGCGACATGCCGCCGCCGCTGCTGACGTTCTACAATAACGTCATCTACAACTGGCTCGAATACGCCACCCACACCGGCCACGACGCCGTCCACGTCCACAGCCTCCACAACTACTACAAGCCCGGACCCAGCACGCAGCCGCAAGCGCGCCGCGTCATGTTCCAGTTCCACGGCGACGCCCGCACGCGCCTCTACGCCACCGGCAACGTCGTCGAGGGCTTTCCTGAAACCGCGTCCGATAACGCGCGCGCCATCGGCTACGGCCACAAAGCAGTCAAGCTCTCCGCTGCTGAGAAAAGCGCCATGATCAGCGCGCGGCCGTTGGGTGAACTGCCGCCGAGGATGCAGACCGCGCGGGAAGCGTTCGAGGCTACGCTCGCCGAAGCCGGCGCAACGCTGCCAGCGCGCGATGCGGTGGACTTGCGCATCGTCAACGACGTGCGCCACGGCACAGGCCGGGTCATCGAAAAGGAAACCGACCTGCCGCCCGACCAACGCTGGCCGGACTACCGTTCGCTGCCCGCGCCAACCGACAGCGACGGCGACGGCCTGCCGGATTTCTGGGAGAAACAGTTCGGGCTCGATCCGACCGACGCCGGCGACAGCGCGAAGATCGCCGGCGCCGGCTATGCGAACATCGAGCATTACTTCAACAACACCGACCCGACCGACGGCAGCAAGCCGATTGTGTTCATCGCCGCCACCGTCTCCCGCGCGCTGCCCAAACGCAACCAAGCCGGCGAATGGCGCGTGACAAGGAGCGGCGATTTGAAATCGCCGCTGACCGTCAGCTACGCTGTCGGCGGCAACGCTGTTAGCGGCAAAGACTACGAGCCATTATCCGGCATCGTGACGATCCCCGCCAACGCAGCGTCCGCAACCATCAAGCTGTCGCCGACCAAGGAGGCCACAGATGATACAATGGTTGTCATCACCCTCGACAGCGCGAAGCCGGATTACCACATCGGATGCCCGTCTGCCTCACTCATCGTCATTCGAAACCAGCCATGAAACTTTTCGCAGCGACAGCGTTATTGCTCGTGACGCTCCACGCATCAGCGACTGAGCCATGGGATCCCGTCTCGGACTACCGCGAACTACAGATCGAAGGCTGGCGCGTGCTGGTGAACCAGAAGCTCGACTGCGACGGGCAACGCAAGCTTTGCGACGAGACGCTGAAGTTGCTGGGTGACCATCTCTACCGCATCAGCCGCGTCGTGCCGTCGGAGGCGCTGGCGGAATTGCGCGAGGTGCGGATCTGGGTGGAACTGGCCCATCCAAAACACAAGTGCATGTGTTATCACCCTTCGCCGGTCTGGCTGCGTGAGAACGGGATGAACCCGGAGAAAGCCGGAAGCGTGGAGATCGCCAATGCGGCCACGTTTCTGAAGTGGACGCGCGAGCAACCGTGGATGGTGCTGCACGAGCTGGCCCACGCCTACCACCACAAAGTTGTCGGCCACGGCCACAAGGAACTCAAGGAATGTTTCCAGCGCGCCGTCGCGTCGAAGAAATACGAGTCCGTGCTCTACATCCAAGGCGTTCGCAAGCGCCATTACGCGCTGAACAACGAGAAGGAATACTTTGCCGAGGCCACCGAGGCCTTTTTCGGCACCAACGACTTTTACCCGTTTGTCCGGGCCGAACTAAAGGAGCACGACCCGGCTCTGTTTGATCTGCTCAAGAAACTGTGGCGCGAAAGGACCAAGCCATGAAACCATCCGAACACTTCGTGCTTTCTTGCGGCGATTCTGCGAACGGGTGGATCGCGTTCTCCGAACGCGATTTGGCTCTGGCAGCACGACGGCAAGCGCGTTCGGAGAACGCGCTCCACCTTCGGCAGCGGCTCCGCCGCGCTGCAAAGTGTGGATGTTTGATTCTGCTCGCAGCCGGTGCGTTCGCATTTCCCTCGGCTGGCGCTCTCGACGACACCGTCAAGATCGAGTCGGGCATGATCTCCGGTCTCACGGTCGGCGGAAGCAAAGATGTGCGCGTGTTCAAAGGGATTCCGTTCGCCGCGCCGCCGGTGGGCGCGCTGCGTTGGAAGCCGCCGCAACCGGTGAAACCGTGGGAGGGCGTGCGCGCCTGCACGGAATCTGGGCCGTGGTGCCCGCAGCCGAAGCCGATTGCCGGCTTCGCGCCGCCGAAGCAAAGCGAAGACTGTCTTTACCTCAACATTTGGACTGCCGCGAAGACGCCAGGTGAAAAAAGGCCTGTCATGTTCTGGATCCACGGAGGCGGCTGCACGACCGGTTCGGGGGCGACCCCAACCTACGACGGCACGGCGCTGGCGCGGCAGGGCGTGGTGGTCGTGACGATTAACTACCGCCTCGGTCCATTTGGCTATTTCGCCCATCCGTTGTTGTCGAAGGAATCCCCGCAGGGTGTGTCAGGCAACTACGGCCATCTCGACCAGATCGCCGCGCTCCAGTGGGTGCGGAACAACATTGCGGCGTTCGGCGGCGATCCCGGTTGTGTGACGATCTTCGGCGAGTCGGCCGGCGCGATGAGCGTCTGCCGGCTGATGATCTCGCCGCAGGCGAAAGGGTTGTTTCACCGCGCCATCGCGCAGAGCGGCGGCGCGCACGGACGCAACCGGCATTTGCGCGAGAAGCGCGGCCTGTTGCCGCCAATGGAAACCGAAGGTGAGCGGATCGCCGCCAAACTTGGGTGCGATAAGGCGGACAATCCGCTCGCGGCGCTGCGGGCCAAGAGCGCGCAAGAACTGCTCAACGCCTCCATGCCCGCGCAGGGGCTGTATGGCAGGGGCTTGAAGTTCGGCCCCATCGTGGACGGATGGACCATTCCGGAAGACCCCGGCGAGATGTTCGCGGCGGGCAAACAGCACGACGTGCCGTTTCTGGTCGGCTCCAACGCGGACGAGGGAACGCTGTTCATTTCGCAGATGCCGGTGCAGCGCGTCATGGGTTACAAGCTGGCCGTGCGCGGCGTCTTCGGCCGACACGCCGAAGAAGCGCTGAGGTTGTTGCCGTGCGGGAGTGACGCCGATGTGAAAGCGGCCTTCAGTCGTTTCACGACCGTGACCGCGTTTGTTGGCCCGGCGCGAATGCTGGTGAAGGCAATGGGCGCCAAACAATCGCCCGCGTTCCTCTATCATTTCACGCGCGTATCGCCGTCCCTAAAACGGAGCGGGTTGGGCGCGACCCATGCGGCGGAGATTCCCTACGTCTTCGGAACGCTGCGCCCCACGGCGGTCGAGAAGGACCGCGAATTGTCGAAAGTGATGAGCGCGTGCTGGGTGCGATTCGCGAAGACCGGCGACCCAAACGGCGACGGTTTGCCGAAG
>JAOACV010000224.1 GCA_026417675.1 Verrucomicrobiia bacterium | reverse complement strand
GCGCAAAGACGGCACCGACCAATCAACAGCCTAAGCCGGCGCGCAACTTGCAGGCTTCGAGCCGCTGGCAGCGGCGCTACCTGCGCGGCCGTGACGCAGACACTCTTGTCTGCGCTGTTCCGCGCACCGTTGCCTGATGATGACGTGGCGCGGACAGGAGTGTCCGCGTTACGGGAATTAACGGCACCGGTTCCGGATCTTTGCCTTCAACATCTAGAGGCTGCTGGCGAGCCGAGGAACTCGAGAGTGGGGAGCCGCCGAAAGCCTTCGAGCCGTGGGGCGAGCGGCGGGAGCCGGAAGGGAGCGATCAATTACTTCAGGCGCACGACACGACAGCGAAGGCCGGCAACACTTGCGAGCCGCGTGTCGTTTGTCCACAACTCGACTCCGTGTTCGATAGCGGTCGCGCAGATGATGGCGTCCGGCAGTTTCAATCGTTCGGCTCGGCGCAACGCGACAGCGCGAAGCCGCACGGTGGGCGTCAATTCACAGATCGCCAGGTTCGCGATGAACTGTCGGACGTGATCTTCCTCCTCGGGTGTCAAGGTGGGATAAGCGAGCAACTCCATTTCCTTGATCACGGAGATTCCGTAGTCGCCGGCCGGCAATGGCTCGGCCAGACGGCCGCCAAGGAGGTAAAACGGGACGTTGGTGTCGAGTGGGCCGGTCACTGCCACTCATTCCGGATGGCGGATTGCCAAGGCAACGGTTCTTCGCGAAGACGGATCGTTCCGGTGAATTCGGCAAGAGTGAAATGCATCGTCTTCCGTAGCTCTTGCGGTTGTGGCGTGCGCCGATGGAATTCGCGGGGCTTGACTTCAATCGCTATCATGTCAGACAACTCTGCCTGACGGGACCATTGCCGTTAAGCCCGCCTCAGGCACGGGCCGACTCGGTTGGACCGGCGCGGGAGATCTCGAAACAGGCGGCATCTGGGCAGATTGGGATATCCTCTGACCGCGCGAGCCGACCGTAGCGTGCGAGCCAAGATGAACCGTTCGGGAAAACTTAATCCGCCAGCGGTGCGAACACGTCCCGAACGAGTGAATACCGTTTACTCCAAATCCTTCACCTGCATCCGCTTGGTCGGGCAGCCGGCGCGGAGCCAGGCGGTGATGAACGGATCGAGGTCGCCGTCCATGACGGCCTGGATGTTGCCGGTCTCGTAGCCGGTGCGAAGGTCTTTGACCATGCGGTAGGGCTGGAAGACGTAGGAGCGGATTTGGTGGCCCCAGCCGATCTCGCCTTTCTCGCCGTAGAACTTCTCCATCGCGGCGCGTTTCTCGTCCATCATCTTCTCGTAAAGGCGCGAGCGGAGGACTTTGAAGGCGACCTCGCGGTTCTGGTGCTGGCTGCGTTCGTTCTGGCACTCCACCACGATGCCGGTCGGCAGGTGCGTGAGGCGGACGGCGGTCTCGACTTTGTTGACGTTTTGGCCGCCGCGGCCACCGGCGCGGTAAGTGTCAATCTTCACATCGGCGGGGTTGATCTCGACCTCGTCGGTGTCCTCGATTTCCGCGATGACGTCCACGCTGGCGAAGCTGGTGTGTCGGCGCGCGCCGGCGTCGAAGGGCGAAATGCGGACGAGGCGGTGGACACCGCGCTCGCACTTCATGTAGCCGTAGGCGTAGGGGCCGCTGACGAGCATCGTGGCGCTCTTGACGCCGGCGACATCGCCGGGCAGCAGGTCGAGCATCTCGGTCTTGAAGCCGCGGCTCTCCGCGTAACGCTGATACATCCGCAGAAGCATCGAGGCCCAGTCGCAGCTCTCGGTGCCGCCCGCGCCGGCGTGGATGGAAAGGATGGCGTTGTTGGCGTCGTGCGGCTGACCGAGCAGCGTGGCCAGTTCCAGCGCGTCCAGTTCGGCCGTCAGCGCGGCCAGGTCCTTGTCGAGGTCGTTGAGGGCGGCCGCGCGGTGTTTCTCGTCGGTCTCCGACTCAATCAACTCGGCCAGCACGCGCGCATCGTCGAGTTTCTTGGCGGCGTCGCGGAGCAGTTCGATTTTGCGGCGGAGGCCGTTGGCCTCGTTGAGGATGGTTTTGGCTTTGGTCTGGTCGTTCCAGAAGGCCGGCGCGGCCATCTGGGTCTCCAGTTCGGTCAGGCGTTTCTGGCAGGCATCGAGGTCAAAGAAACCTCCGAAGATGAGCGAGCCGCTCGTCTTGCGCCGAGATTCGATTGGTCAGGTCGTCCAGCATGATGCGTAATTCGCAATGCGTAATACCGAGCCTACGCATTACGCGTCAGTCTTCGTTTCAATAAACGCGCGCCAATTTCGGCTGCGGCCCAGAGGACTGTCAACCCGATGCACGCGAGCGCGAAAACGTCACCATACCGGGTGTAAAAAGTCAACGGTCGCGACCCGGCGCGCGGGACGGGCACGTTCAGCGTCTTCCAAGCGGTCACAAAGATGCCTTCGCGCGCGTCGCCGTGGATGTAATCCGCGACGCGGCCGACGGGATCAATGTAACCGCTGAGGCCGTTGTTGGCGCAGCGCAGCAGAGGCATGCGGGTTTCAATGGCGCGAAAGACGGCGTTGGCGGCGTGCTGGATGGCGCCGGCGGACTCCTTGAACCAAGCGTCATTGGTCACGTTGACCAGCAGATCCGCGCCGCGTCGCGCGTAGGCTCGCGCAAGGTAGGGGAACGTGTCTTCGAAGCAGATGAGCGGCGCCAGCTTCAGCGGCGGGTCGTGGAGGTGCAGCATCGTGTATTCGCTGCCCGCATCGAAGCTGCCGGGGATGGGCGTCACATATTTCATGAACGGCAGCCATCGTTCCAGCGGCACGAACTCGCCGAACGGCACGAGATGGATTTTCCAGTAAGGTTTTTGGATGTGGAGGTTCGGCTGGACCATGAAGACCGAGTTGTAGGCGCGCGCCGTCTTGGGGTTTTCGTGACCATCCAAATCCATCGAGCCGGTCAGCAGATAGGCGCCCGTGCGCGTAACGACGTTGGTGATGATCGCATAACATTCCTTGTCCCAACGAAAGTATTCGGGCGTGGCGGTCTCCGGCCATAGGATGAGGCGCGGTTTGGATTTCGCCACCGCCAGGTCTGTCAGTTCGCGCAGCCGTTTGCGGGACAACTCGCCCAGCTTCGGGTCCTCCTTCACCTCCTGCGGGATGTTCGGTTGAATCAACGCCACCGTCAGCGTTCCGTCGCCGGGCCGATACTGCATGACGCGGTTCGCGCCAAACCGCCAGCAGAGCAGCACAAGGATCAGCGCCGCGAAAATCTCGACATGCGGGCGCCGTCCGAAACCGCGGTCGCGGCGGAAGCGGTCCGCCGTGAGAACCACGGCAACGTTGAACAAACAAACGAGGAACGACACGCCATAGACGCCGGTGAACTCCGCGATCTGCGCGACGCCGAGGGCGACCCCAGAGTTGGCGTGCTGGCTTGCGCCGAGCATGTTCCACGGGAAGCCGCTGATGACGTGGGCGCGCAGCCATTCCTGCAGGACCCACGCGGCCGGCAGGAGGATCATGAGCGCAAAGTTCGCGCCGACCCCGCCGGAATCGAACCGGCGGGTCGCCGCCGCCACCGCCGCGCCCCACAGGCCGGGATAGACCGCGAGATACATCGCCAGCAGAATCCAACCGGGGATCGTGACGTGCCACAACCAATAGAACGTTCCAACGAAGAAGACCAACCCAGCCAGCCAGCCGAGCCAGAAGCCGTCGCGCGCGCCGCGCCCGCGCGCGGCGAGGAAAAGCGGGATGACCGCGAACCACGCCACCGCGCTGAGATCAGGTTTCGGATAGGCAACTATCAGTAGCGCGCCGGAGAGCGCAGCGAGCAGGCGCGGGAGCGACAGATCGGGACGGGCGATGGCGTGGAGGAGAAGTTTTGCCACGTCGGAGAAAGCCTTGATCACATTTACCGCCTCCTTGCGTCGGCGGCTGCGGGTTGCTCACGCTCCGCAGCAATGCTTGAATTTCTTGCCGCTGCCGCAAGGGCAGGGTTCGTTGCGACCGACCTTGCGCGATTCGCGGCGCACGGGCCGCGCGGCGGCGGCAATGGCCTCCTCGACGGCGCCGGGATGAACCGCGGCGGGTTCGCGGCGCTGCGCGGGAGCGCCACCCGCGCCGGGAGTGCCGCCGAACGCCGTGGCTTGGGCGTGCAGCAGTTGCTTGGGCAGCGCGGCAAGGAATTTCTCGAACGCGGCGAGGCTGGTAGAGGAGCGGAACGTGTTGTTGGCGATCTCGTTTTTGATCTGCGCCTGCATCTCCTCGAACAGCTTGAACGCCTCGGCCTTGTATTCCACCAGCGGGTCGCGCTGACCGTAGGCGCGCAGGCCGATGCCGGTGCGCAGGGCGTCCATATTATAAAGATGCTCCTGCCAGAGGCGGTCCACGGCGTTGAGGATGACGTAACGCTCCAGCGTTTTGAGAGCCGCCGGGTCTTCGTTGGCCTCCTTGGCCGCGTAGGCGTCCTTGATGCGCGCCATCAGGAACTGCGCGACCTTCTCGGAGGTCTCGCTGTGATCCTTCGCTTGGGCGGCGCCAGCGAGCAACGGCTCGACCTGCTCGCGCCGCAGACCCAGCGGAAAAGTGACGTTGGCCCAGTTGATGAGGCCCTTGAGGTCCCACTCGTCCACCGGCTTGTCGTGGGGCATGTGCTGCTCGGCGCGGTCGGCGACGACTTCCTCAATTACGTTGAAGATCATCGAACGCGGGTTCTCGGTGCGCAGAACCTCGTTGCGGAAGCCGTAGATGACCTCGCGCTGCTTGTTCATTACGTCGTCAAACTCCAGCGTGCGCTTGCGGATGGAGTAGTTGTGCTGCTCCACGCGCTTCTGGGCAGTCTCGATGGAACGGTTCAGCAGGCGCGATTCGAGTGGCTCGCCCTCCTTCATGCCGACCTTTTCCATGATGTTGGCGATGCGGCCGGAGCCGAAGAGGCGCATCGGGTCGTCTTCGAGCGACACGTAGAAGCGGCTGCTGCCGGGATCGCCCTGGCGCGCGCAGCGGCCCCGGAGCTGCCGGTCAATGCGCCGCGCCTCATGCCGTTCGGTGCCGATGACGTGCAGACCGCCGCGTTCGGCCACACCGGGGCCGAGTTTGATGTCGGTGCCGCGGCCGGCCATGTTGGTGGCGATGGTAACGGCGCCGGGCTGGCCGGCGCGCGCGACGATCTCGGCCTCCATCTGGTGATACTTGGCGTTGAGGACGGAGTGGACAATGCCGGCGCGCTTGAGCATCCGCGAGAGCAGCTCGCTCGTTTCGACGCTGACGGTGCCGACGAGCAGGGGCCGGCCCTTGCGGTGCTCTTCCTCGATTTCTTTGACGATGGCGTTGAACTTCTCGCGCCGGGTCTTATAGACCACGTCGTTGTAGTC
>JAOACV010000223.1 GCA_026417675.1 Verrucomicrobiia bacterium | reverse complement strand
TGTGTATAAGAGACAGCTGCTGGATCGCCATCAGTTCGCGGCTGACGCGGGCGGATTCGAGCGCCGAGGGCGGCTTGACCAGCGGTGTGGACCCGATCTGGAGTTGTTCAGGGATGGCCGGCGCGGGGATCTGCGACGCGGGGACACCCACGACGCCCGGCTTGGCCATGCTCGGCGGCGCGACGAATTTCTCGACAGCGGGCGGCGCGGTTTTCGGCGCGGGCGGCGCGGTCTGCGCGGCGAGTTCCTCCGGCGGCACGGGCGGCAACGGCACCGGCGCGAACGGCATGTCCACGCGCGAGACTTTGAACTGGAAGGGCTTCTCCTCGATCATCGGCGTCGCGCGGACGTTGTAGTTGAGGAGGAAGATGAACAGCAAGATGTGAAAGAGCACTGACAAGACCACCGCCGCGCCCTCGTATTCGAGCCGTTCGCGGCGGACCTTAGCCGGGCCGACGGGACCCGCAGCCGGGATGGGCGGGCGGCCGGGATAGGGACCGGGTCGTTGGCGCGGGATATGGCTCATGGTTTCTTCACGACCTCGCTGGGCGGCGAGTTGGTTGCGGTCGGCGCCGTTTTCGCCGAGCCGTTGGCAAACATGCGATAGGTCGGGAACCGCTGGTCGAGTTCGCGCCGGGCCTGCGCGGCGTCGCCCTCGCGGCCGCACGCTTCGAACGCCTTCGCGGCGCGGTCAAGGGCTTCCGCCGAAATCTTGCGGTCGTCGTAGAGAACGGCCACGCTCATGTAGTAGCGCGCCGCCTGATGATGATCCTTCAAGCCGACGAAGAGGTCGCCGAGCAGCATGCGGATGCGGGCGTTTTCCGGGCCTTCGGGATGGCGTTCGAGCAGTTTCTCCAGCGTGTCTTTGGCGTCGGCAAACATGCCCATGCGCAGCAGCGCCTCCGACAGGCCGACGGCCGCGGCCATGCCGCGCTTGTTGGCGCCTTCGGTCTCGATCACGTCGCGATAGAACGCCGCCGCCTTGTCCCACTGGCCCAACCGCGTGTAAGCCTGCGCCGCGGCCTCGTTGGCCCGCAGGCGGAGCGCCGGGTCGGTCGTCGAGTCGAGCGCCTGCTTCAGATAAACCAGCGCCGGTTCGGGCCGATCGGCGGCGAGCGTCTGCTCGCCGAGCCACGGCAAAATTTCCGCGGGCACGAGTTTGACCTCGCCGGCATGGGTCAGCGCGCGGACGTGTTCGGCGGCTTTCTCGATGTTGTTGAGTTGGAAGTAGGCCACCACCAGTTTGCTGCGGGCGCGAATCCGATTGTCGGCGGGTCGCATTGCGAGCGCGGCTTCGAGGTGCTCGGCGGCCTTGGCCCACTGCTTCTGCGTCAACACGTGCGCGCCGATCCAGTAGTGCGCCTCGGCGGTGTAGGCGCCCTTGGGGTAGAGCGACTGGAGCTTGTCGAAGGCCGCGATCATGGCCTCGGTCTTGTCGAGCAAGCCGTTGCAGACCGCCAGTTGATACCACGCCACCTCGTTGCGGGGGTCCTTGGGGAACTCCTTGGCCAGACGCTCCAATTCCCTGACGGCCTCGTCGGGCCTCTTCAGTTCCTGCCAGCAGATGGCCGCGTGCCAGAGCGCGTCGGCCACCCAGCGCGTCTTGGGATAACGCTCCAGCAGTAGGCGATACGTTCGCGCCGACGGTTCCCATTGTTTCAGCGCCTCGTGCGCCTCCGCGACCAGCAGCAACACGCTCTCCAGAAACGCGTTGTTCGGCTCGGTCTGCATCAACGCTTCGCCCAACTGCACCGTGCGCGGATAGTCGCCCGCCAAGAACGCGCAGCGCACCATCTCGGCGCGCGCCTCCGGCGTGTTGGTCTTGGCGAACCAATCGGCGGCCTCTTTGTAGGCTTTCTCGTCGCGGAACGCCATCGCCACCATCATCGCCATCTCCGGCTTCACCTCGTTGGGCACGGCGTTATACCACTCGCGCGCGACCGCCGCAGCCTCGCGCCGCTGGCCGGAAGCGTAGAGCGACCGCGCCAGACCAATCCCCGCGTCCATCACGCTGCGGCTGCGGCCATACTCTTTCAGAAACTCGCGGAACGCCGCCGCGGCGGCAGGATACTGTTGCAGCGCGTAGCGCAACGCGCCGACTTGGTAGAGCGCCTCCTCGCGCAGTTCGGGCGGGGCTTGCATTTTCAGGAGACTCTCGTAGTGCGTCAGCGCGTTCTTGTGGTCGCCGAGCTTCAGGTAAATCCCCGCGACCGCTGACGCCGCGTAGGGCCGGAATGCCTCGCCCGACTTTGACTTGAGCACGTCGCGGAAGTTCTCGAGCGCGGCCCGCTCCTGGCCGGCTTCGAGTTGCACCTTGCCGAGATAAAACTGCGCCGTCGTGCGGACCGCCTCGTCCCGCGACTGATGCATGGCCGCCAAGAAGCACGGCGCGGCTTTCCGCAAGTCCTTGGCCGCATACTCCATTTCGCCCAGCCGGAAATGCGCGCGGCCGGAGTATTCGCTTGCGGGCCAGCGGCGCGTCAGCGTGCGGAAGCTCTCCTTCGCCTGGTCGAACAATTTCAGTTCGCGCTGGCATTCGCCCATCCGGTAATAAGCCTCGTCGGCGAGCGGGTGATTGTCGTTCTTGTCCTTGAACTTCAGATACTCCACCAGCGCCATGTCGTAGAACTGCCGCGCAAACAGCCCGTTGGCGAAATCAAGCTGCGCCACCGCCGGATCCAGCGGAATGGAGTTGGTCAGAGACCCCGCCGTCCCATTGGTCATCGGCGGCGCGCCCTGCAATGTCGGCGCTGCCGCGGCAGCAGGCGGTTTCGGCTGCGTCGGCGCCACCGTGCTCGGCGTCGGCGGCGTCTCGCCCGCGGCCGGCGACCACGCGGGCGCGGCCAGCAATGCGACCACAGCAGCCAGCGGGAGCGCCGCGGCCGGGAAAGAGAGTCGCTCCGGCGATTTGAGACTGCCGATCATGAAAGTCTAGCGAACGGCCGGGGTCGTTGCGGGGGCGGGTTGTTCTGGAGGTTTGGTGGCGAAGGCGACGTTCCAGATGTCCGCCTGCCGGCACGCGTCCAACACGCGGATGATCGCCTTATATTGCGTGGCCTCGTCGCCGCGCACGATCACCGGCTGGTCGGGAAATTGTTTGGCGATGCGCACCAGCACCGACCGCAACTCCAGATCGGTCAGGTTCTTCTTGTTGAGGACGACCTCGCCGTCCTTGTTGACGTTGATGATGATCTCGCCGGGCATGCGGCGCGACTTGGTGACCTCCTTGGCGGTCGGCACGGTGATGTTCAGCTCCGTCTCCCACTGCGCATAGGTCCACGTCGAGACGAAGAAGATCAGCAACAGGAGAATCACGTCAATGATGGGGATGATCTGGAACCCCATCGGTTCGGTTCGGATGCGACGGCGAAAGTTCATGGCCTGGTGACGGTCGTTTCATTGGACGCCATTTCAGCGCTGATCAGACGGTTGACCAACTCCGTGCTCGCCGACTCCATCTCCAGCGTCAGCTTGTTCACGCGCCCGCGGAAGTAAGCGTAGAAGATGGCCGCCGGGATGGCGACACAAAGGCCCAGCGCCGTGCAGGTCAACGCTTGGGCCACGCCTTGGGCCAGCAGGATCGGCTTGGCCGCGCTGATGTCGAGCGCCAGACCGGAGAAGCTGCGGATCATGCCAATGACCGTGCCAAGCAGCCCGATCATCGGCGCGACGACCACGATGTCCATCAGGTAATGAATCTGATCCCACAACGCCGCTGCCTGACGCTCGCCCTCGGCCTCGGCGGCCTCGCGGACCGCAATGACTTCAGTCGGCCCGCTCGTGGCGCGCGCGTCCAGGGCGGCCCGCAGGATCGTCGCAATCGGCCGCGCCGACGCCCCGCAGAGCGCCTCGACCCTGTCGAAGCGGCGGTCGCGCAACAATCGCCGGCAGCCCTCCACAAACGACGGGTCCACAATCTTGTCGTGGCGCAGCGTCAGGAAATAGTAAATCACCATCGCCATGCCGACGATGGAGATCAACACCAGCGGCGCCAGCACCCAACCGCCTTCCTGCACAATCTGCCACAGCGTCATGCCTTTGGATTCATACGGTTGGACCGGCGCGGCCGCTTGCTGCGCCAGCGCCATGGCGGGGAGCAACAGCGTCCAGGTTACTCCGGCGAGCTTCGTTGTTTTCATACGGGCGCGTAGTCTAGTGCGCGGCCCCGAGACGTGCAAGGCGAGATTCGAGGTCAACCGCGGACAGCCACAGTGATCCGCTGAAGCGGGTAGAGGTTGCAGCAGCGTGCGGTGACTTGTCCGCCTTCTCGAACCGCGCCCATGAATCAACGGGGGAATGGCGGGCGGATTGTCCGGCGAGGACTGTTTTCTATGCCCGAAACGGAAAGTATCATAAAAATTGATACACCAGCGGTGTGACAACATTTTTTCTAATTTCATGCTTGCCTTCGGGAATGCGGGCGTTACCCTGCGCGCGCTCGATGTCAGACGGTTCTGTCATTCCTGCCGCCCCACAGAGACGGCGGCGGCGATGACCGGTCGCAGCCGTCACCGACGCGCTCCGGCCTTCAGCCGACGCAGCGCCTGGATGAGAACCGTGACTCGAATGAAATGAGATAGTGCATGGTGAACTCGAAGCAGTGATGAAAGGAGTCCTCTCGTGTCGGCAGCATCAACTTACGTAAAAACAGTGTTTGACCAGGTGGTGAAGCGCAATCCGGGCGAGCCGGAGTTCCACCAAGCGGTCAGGGAAGTGCTCGAATCCATCGAACCGGTGTTCGAGCGTAACGCCAAGTATCTGAAGGCCCGCATCCTCGAACGGGTCACTGAACCGGAGCGGGTCATCATGTTCCGCGTCCCCTGGGTGGACGACGACGGCCAGGTCCAAGTCAACCGTGGCTTCCGCGTTCAGTTCAACAGCGCCATCGGTCCCTACAAGGGCGGCCTGCGCTTCCATCCGAGCGTCTATCTCGGCATCTTGAAGTTTCTGGCATTTGAGCAGGTCTTCAAGAACTCTCTGACCACGCTGCCCATGGGCGGCGGCAAGGGCGGCTCGGACTTCGACCCCAAAGGCAAGTCCGACCTCGAAGTCATGCGCTTCTGCCAGTCGTTCATGACCGAGCTGGTGCGGCACGTCGGTCCCGACATTGACGTGCCCGCCGGCGACATCGGCGTGGGCGGCCGCGAGATCGGCTTCCTGTTCGGCCAATACAAGCGGCTGACCGGTCGCTTCAACGGCGTGCTCACCGGCAAGGGCCTCAACTGGGGCGGCTCGTTGATCCGTCCCGAAGCGACCGGCTACGGCGCGGTGTATTTCGCCATGGAGATGATGAAGGTCAAGGGCATGAGCATGGAAGGCAAGGTCTGCACTGTCTCCGGCTCAGGC
>JAOACV010000222.1 GCA_026417675.1 Verrucomicrobiia bacterium | reverse complement strand
GTGTAGAACTTCATCGCTGTGACGGGGACGGGTGACCCAAACCGGTGTCACACATTACTCATCCGTTTGCTTTCTCCCGGTAGAGTTTGGTGAGCAGGTCGCTCATCATGCTTTCCATTTCGGCCAGCATGCGTTCGATCTTGCGGTTGAAGTAGCTCCAGCCAATCAGGGCAATAATGGCGATCAAGAGACCGAAGAAAGTGCAGTTCAGCGCGTGGCTGATGCCGATGCCCAGTCCGGTGGTGCCCCCTTCGGTGGCGATATGACCGATGTCCTTGAAAAGGTATTTCAGCCCGCCGAGCGTGCCGAGCAGGCCCAGTAACGGCGAGACGCCGGTGATGACCTCCAGCGCGACCAAACCGTGCTCCAGTTTGACAACTTCGCTGCGGGCGCGCGTCTGGATGGCGTCGGCGTTCTCGCTACGGGGCCATTCCAGATGGTTGAGCGCCACCCGGACGACCGCGCCTAGTGGGGTCTTGTCGGTCTCGGCCGAAGCCGCCAATCTGGCCGGGGACTCGCCCGGACGGAGCCGTTCGATCTCCGCCGACAACATCGGCGAGATGACCTTGGAGCGACGCAAGCCAATCCCACGCTCGATGATGATCGCCACGGCCAGAATCGAGGCGGCCGTCAGCGGGAACATGACCGGGCCGCCTTCGCGGAAGAAATCAACCATCCAGGTCCACATGCTCTACCTTTCGTATAAGTAAACGTTGAAATCTATGGTGATATCGAGGTGATCGCCGCCTAGGAGCTTCAACTCCTCCGGCCAGCGGTCGAACGGCGCCGAATCCACCACAGCCTTGATGCAGTAGNTGCCCAGAATACTGGAGCCGGTGTTCTGGAGAATCTTCAAATCGTCCACGCGGCCCGTCGGGTAAAGGGTGAAGGAAATCTTCACTTTGCCGGGCTGGCCGTCGGCGTAGTATTGGTCCAGCAGCAGCGTCCAGCGCCGGCCGATCTCGGCGAACATCTTCTTGCTGTAGGCACCCTGCGGCATGCCGACCACGTTGAGCGCCACGGGGCCGCGGCGCGACACACCACCGTCGGTTTGGGAGGCGATCGTGGGAATCTCACGCTCAGTCGCCTCGCCGGCGCGCGGTTCGGGACGCAGGCCGAATGTCGGCTCCGCGAACTGCAGTTGCGGTGTCGGGGTCGCGCCCATCGGTTGGGCCGGCGGGGATTGCACGAGTGGCGCCCCGGCCCTGGGTTCCTCCTGCCGCAGTGACAACTCCGGCGACGTGATCCCCTCTTCTTTCGGCTTCTGGACGATCTTCGACAGCTTGACGCGCATCACCAACTCGGACGGTTGGGACCGCTCCGGCTGTGCCCGCGCAGGCGTCGTCGCCGCCCGGCCCGGTAATCGCACCGTGGTGGTCTCCAAAGTGTCCAATTTGCGCCCCTCGATCTTGGGAAGCTCCGCGCTGCGGTTCGACGGGATCGGGTTCGCGGCCAGCGACGACCGGTCGGAGTAAAATCGCGCGTCCGGCGGGCGCGCCGCGCTGGCTTGGGAGGCGTCCACCTCGACGAAGCTCAGTTGCGGCACCGCTTTCCGACGCGCGAGGATCCTCTCCAATTCCTGCTTCGTTGCGGCCCGCTCGGACTTGGGCGGTGTGATAGAGGCCAGCAACTGATTGATGGCGCGCGTGATCGTCGCTGACGCGCATAACCACAGGGCGGCCACGTGCAGCAACAGCGACACGCCCAGCGCGAACAGCAGTCTTTCCTGATACGCGCTCATGACTTGGCCGGCATCCTTTGCCACAGGTAGTGATTGAACAACACCTTCAGCGTCGAGGTCAGCGGCACTGCCAGCAGAACGCCGATGAAGCCGAGCAGCTTGCCCCAGATGAGGATGGAAAGCACGATCGCGACCGGATGCAGGCCGGTCTTGTTGCCGACGATCTTGGGCGCGAGGATCCAGTTCTCAATCAGATGCACGCCAACGCAGACTGCCGCCGCCGCGACCGGCACCTGCCAGTTGCCGTGCTGCGCGAAACCAATGAGCATCGCGGGAATCGCGCCGGCCACGATGCCGAAGAACGGCACCAGATCGAAAATGCCGACCCAGATGCCGAGCAGCAACGCGAAATCCACGCCGATAATGTAGAATCCAACGGCCGCAAGGGCGCCGACGCACGTCGCGACGATGCACTGGCCGCGGAAGAACGCCTTCAGTGATTCGTTGATCTCTTGCACCAGCGTGATGATGTCCTGCCGGACGGGGCCGTCGCTCACAGGGACATACAGCTTCCAGCCGGAGGTGAAGGCGTCAGGCTCCTTGAGGAAGTAATAGACGTAAACCGGGATGATGAGGAATCCCACCACCGCGCCGAGCAGGCTGAACGCGTTGGAGAGCAACGCGGGCAGCTTGTCGGTCAGGCTCTTGGCCAGGTCGGGCAGCGACGCCGCCATGCTTGCGGTCAGCCGGTCCAAGAATTGCTGCCAGGCCGCCGGCGCTTCCGTTGAGCGCGCCCGCTCCATGAATTCTCCGACGGCTTTCACCGCTTTCTCGAAATAGCCAGGCGTCTTGCGCGCAAAATCCGTCAACTCTTGAACGACCGCAGGCAGCAATAACGCCACAATGCCCAGAACCAGCACAATGCCCGTTCCAAAGACGATGATGACCGACACGGAACGCGTCCAGCCCCATTTCGCATGCACCCAGTCCACCACCGGCAATTGCACGTAGGCGATCACCGCGCCGATGACGACCGGGATGAGGATCCATTGCAGCTTGGCCATCAACAGGCCCACGACCCAGATGCCGCCGCCAATGAGCAGCACGAAGAAACAAACTGCCAAGGCTGCGGCGGCGTTGGCCAGCATGCGCTTCTGCCATGGGGTAAAGAAGGATGGGTCCATAAGCGCCCCCTCACAGTTCCAGGCAATCATTCAGCGCCGGCACATCCACCCGCGCGCTGGGACGCATCTCGCGCAGCGCCGAGGCCATTGCGTTGGCCTGGTCCGGCTCGCCGTGGATGACGGCGATCCGCTCCAGCGGGCCGGTCGCGCGGCGCGCGAAGTCCAGCAGTTCGCTGCGGTCCGCGTGCGCGCTGAAGGCGCTGATTGTTTCGATCTGCGCTTTCACTTCGTATTCCTCGCCGAAGATCTTGGCGACCTGCGCGCCGGCCATCAACCGCGCGCCGAGCGTGTGCGAGGCTGCGAAGCCGACAAAGAGAACCGTATTGCGTTCGTCGCCGATGTTGTTTTTGAGGTGATGCAGGATGCGGCCCGCTTCGCACATGCCGGAGGCCGAAATGATGATGCACGGGCCTTCGACGCCGTTTAGAGCGATGGAGTCCTGCACATCGCGGATGTAGGTCAGCCCGTCCATGCCGAAGGGATCGTGCCGCGCGAGCAGTTGCTCGTAGGTGGTCGTGTTGAAACACTCCGGGTGCAGCCGGAAAATCTCCGTCGCGTTCACCGCGAGCGGGCTGTCCACGTAGATCGGCAGAGCGGGTATGCACTTTTCTTCCACCAACTGGTGCAACGCATAGACCAGATGCTGGGTCCGACCCACCGCGAACGCCGGGATGATAATCTTGCCCCGTCGCTCCAAGGCGCGGTTGATGATCGCGCAGAGCCGCTCGTTGATGCGGTCGGTCGCTTCGTGCTCCCGATTGCCGTAGGTGCTCTCGATCACCAACACATCGGCCTCCTCGACGGGCGAGGGGTCGCGCAGCAACGGGTGGCCGCCACGACCGAGATCGCCGCTAAACACCACCCGCGAGCGCCGGCCGTTCTCGCGCACGTCGAGCCAGACCTCCGCCGAGCCGAGAATGTGACCCGCGTCGCGGAATCGGAGTTGCACACCGTCGGCGATCCACATCGGGCGATCATAGCCTACGCCGACGACCTGGCGCATGGCGAGTTCCGCCTCCTTCTCCGTGTAAATGGGCGCAAGAAGCGGTTTGCCCTTTTTGGCCAGCTTCTTATTGAGAAACTCGACATCGGCGCGTTGGACGTGGGCGCTGTCCTGAAGCATCGCCGAGGTCAGGTCGCGCGTGCCATGCGTCGCGTAGATGTTGCCGGAGAACCCCTGTTTGACCAGCGTCGGCACCGCGCCCGTGTGGTCAATATGCGCGTGACTGAGAACCACCGCTTCGACCGACTTGGGATCGAAAGGGAAATGGCTGTTGCGTTCGATGGATTCCGCGCGCGGCCCTTGGAACATGCCGCACTCGATCAGCAGCCGGGCGCCGTTGACCTCCAACAAATGCCGCGAGCCGGTGGTGGTCTGCGCCGCGCCGTAAAAATGCCATTTCATTGGGTTCGGTTTTTCGAGAATGCGCTGGAAGTATAGGCGAAAGGCCGGCCTCGTAGCAATCACGCCGCGTCGCCCGATGCGCCGAATGCCTCCTGCGCCGCCTCCAAGCGGCGACGTGGCGATTTCGCCGCGCCGCCCCGCCTACGGTTTTTCCGGCTCGACGCTGATGCCGCTGCGCTTGAGGATTGTGCCTTCGCGCAGGCTGAGGGTCACCAGCGCCTTGTTGTAGTCCGCGATGGCCTGGAGCTCGCGCACGCGCGCGTCGCTGAGGTCGCGCTGGATGCGCAGCACCACGAAGGTCGTGGATGTGCCCGCTTTGAGTTTCTCCTCTTCGGCGCGCAACGATTCCTCTTGGAGCCGCGTGGCGGCCTGGCTGGACGCGATCAACCGCGCCTTCGCCTGCGCCTCGACCGCGGCGGCCTCGACGCTGACCAGGATATCCTGTTCGATCTTCTTCAGTGCCAGCAACGCCTGCTCCACGGCGAGTTTCCAATGCCGATAGTTGCCGCGCGCGGTGGTGTTGCCCAGTGGCACGGTGACGGTCAGCCCCGCCGACCATTGCGGGAATTTGCCGGACCCGATGTCCTCCCAGTTTTTCTCGAACTGGGAAAAATCCTGGTTGCGGCCGCTCTGCCTCAGCGAGCCGTAGCCGTAGCTGGCCACCAAATCCACCTGCGGCAGAAGCTGGTTCTTGTAATACTTCAGTTGGATGTGGTTGCGCTCCAGCTCCAGTTTGCGCTGCAGGTATTCCGGCCGGTTCTCCAATCCCAGCCGCATGCTTTCCAAAGGGTCAATCGGCGTCGGCACAACGCTGGGGCGGTCCACCGGCACGATCATCACCTGCCGCAGCGGCAGCACATTGCTGCTGATGAGTTGCTTGAAGTTCGCCTGCAAAACCTCCAAGGCGCGTTGCGCGTCAATCAGGTCGCCCTCGCGCTGCGCCACCTCCGCCTCGGCCTGCACGATGTCCAGCCGCGCCATCGTGCCGACCTCCATGCGTTTGCGGCTTTCCTCCAGAAATCGTTTGGCCAGCTCCAGCGACTGCTCCTTCACCTTCACGTTCTCGATGCTGTAGATC
>JAOACV010000221.1 GCA_026417675.1 Verrucomicrobiia bacterium | reverse complement strand
CTGTGGCTCGACCACGACCAGATGAAGCAGGTGCTGATCAATCTCATCAAGAACGCGCTCCAAGCGATGGCGCCCGGCGGCAAGCTGGCCGTCGCCACGGAACGCGCTGAGGACAGCGTGGTCATCAGCGTGCGCGACACAGGCAAAGGCATTCCCGCCGACGAGATCGGCCGGGTATTCGATCCTTATCAAAGCCTGCGCGCGGGCGGGATGGGTTTGGGATTGATGATCGTGCGCCGGATCGTTCAGCAACATGGCGGCGCGATCGAGGGGGACAGCGGGGTGGGCCGCGGCACGGGGTTCCGCATCCGGCTGCCCACGCCTGAAAAACGCGCGCGGCTGTTGGAAGCCGCCCCCAGCGCCGGGCCAACGCCGGCGGCTGGCTCTGAGCCGAGTTGAGATGGACTCGACACCCCAAAACAACAGCACCAAACCGCTCGTGTTGATCGCCGACGACGAGAAACACACGCGCGAGGGGTTGCGCCGCGCGCTGGAGAAGGATTACGCGGTGACGCTGGCCGAGGACGGTGCCAAGGCGATGCAATTGCTGGAGAGCGAGTGTTTCGATCTTCTCCTGGCTGATTTGCGGATGCCGGGCGCGGACGGCTTGCAGTTGGTGCAGCGGGCGCAATCGCTGGCCCGGCCGCCGGTCAGCATCGTGATGACTGCCTACGGCACGGTCGAGAACGCTGTCGAGGCGATGCGGCGGGGCGCATACGATTACTTGACCAAGCCGATTGACTTGGACCGGCTCGAACTTGTGCTGCGTCGCGCCCTCAAGAGCCGCCAGAGCGAGGCGGAGGTTTTCCGACTGCGCCAGCAACTCGACGCCCGCTACGGTCTGCAGAACATCATCGGCCAGTCCGCGCCGATGATCGAGGTGCTGGACACCGTCCGGCAGGTCGCGCCCAGCCGCGCGAGCGTCCTTATTCAAGGCGAGAGCGGCACGGGCAAGGAAGTGGTCGCGCGGGCCATCCATCAACTCAGCCCGCGGCGGAACGGCCCGTTTGTGGCCGTGCATTGCGCGGCGTTGTCACTGAGCCTGCTGGAAAGCGAGTTGTTCGGCCACGAGAAGGGCGCGTTCACCGGCGCGGTGGAGCGGCGGATTGGGCGCTTTGAAGAGGCTGACGGCGGCACCGTTTTCCTCGACGAGATTGGCGAGATAGACCCGTCGGTGCAGGTCAAAATCCTGCGCGTGCTTGGCGAGCGTCAGTTCGAGCGCGTCGGCGGTAACAAAACCTTGACCGTGGACGTCCGGCTGGTGGCGGCGACCAACCGCAACCTCGAAGAACTCGTCAAGGCGGGCAAGTTCCGCGACGACCTCTTCTACCGGCTGCAAGTGGTCACCATTACCCTGCCCCCGCTTCGCGAGCGGGGTGACGACGTGGTGCTGCTGGCCAACGCGTTCCTGCGGGAATTCTCGCGCGAGAACAACAAAGCGATCACCGAAATCACGCCGGAGGCGATGAGCGCGCTCCAGCTTTACTCTTGGCCTGGCAACGTGCGGGAGCTGCGCACAGCCATCGAGCGCGCGGTGGTGCTGGCGCGCGGCGAGAAAATCACTCTGCGCGACCTGCCGCCCGCCGTGCGTGCGACGGTCGAGACGGCCCGCGAGCAGGGCGCGGTGTCGCCCGATCAGTTGGTCAAGAGCGCCATGACGATGCGGGAGGCCGAGCGGCTCATGATTATCCACGCGTTGAAAGCCACCGACGGCAACCGTTCCCTGGCCGCCAAGCAACTCGGCATCAGCCGACGCACCTTGCACCGAAAGATTGCCGAATACAAACTGCACGACCTGTGAGCACGCCCAACGAACAACTGCCCCGCCCTGTTTTTGCCGCGATTCAAGACACCGTCCACCTCATGGACATCGGCGCGGGCCAAATAGTCTTGCGCGGTGTGCTGTTGATGGCGGCAGCGATCATGCTGCTGTTGATCTACGCCGGCAGCCAGTTCCGCGGCGTGCGTTTCGCCGAGGCGATGGACCAGATGCAGTTGGGGCGCAATTTGATGCGCGGCGACGGCTACACCACCCGCGTCCTGCGCCCGATCAGCTTGTGGCAGTTGAGCCAGCGCTCCCGCTGGAAGCAGATGATGTTGGGCAGTCATCCTGACCTGATGAATCCGCCCGCCTATCCCGTGCTGGCGGGCGCGCTGCTTTACATGGTGCAGAAGGGCGATCTGTGGCCGGCGGACAATCCTGTGCCGCCGCGCGGCCCGGACGACCCGAAGACCGCGCGGCAGATCATCGTGGACGTTTTGGCGTATCCGCATCTGCGCTGGGGATTGCTGGGCGCGGTGGGTCTCTGGATCACATGGGTCCTGCAGCGCGCGTTCCGGCGCAAACTGCGCCGGGGCCAGTTGCCGTGGCATGCGTTGGGGATGTTGTTGTTGCTGATGCTGTTCGCGCTGCTGTGGGCCCCCAAGACCTCGTTCAAGGTCGAGGCGGAGGAAGCCTATACGATCTACAGCCCCGAACGCTGGGTTGTGTATGGGCTGGGCATCCCGCTGACGCTGCTGAACGGCTGGCTGATCTATCTAATCGCGCGGCGATTGTTCGACCGGCGCGTCGGCGTGACGGCGACCTGCTTGTTTGTGCTGTGCGAGACCGTCTGCCAGTATGCGATTTCGGGGCTGAACATCATGCTGCTAATGTTCTGGGCGACCCTGGCCTGCCTGTTGATGGTGATCGCCAATGACTGGCGCTCCCAGGGTCAACGGCCGGCATTGAGCGTGTTGCTGGCGCTTGCTGCGGGGATGGTCGCCGGTTGCGCGTTCTTGACCAAGTATGCGGGCGGCTGGTTGCTTTTGCCGCTGGCGCTGCTGGGCTGGCGGATGTGGGGTCTGCACCGGGGCGCATGGCTCGCGCTGGGCATGCTGACGGCCTTTTTGACCGTGGCCGGACCGTGGATGATGCGCAATGTCTGGATAGCCAGCCATCCTTTCGGCGTCGCCGGCTACACCGTGTATGAGAAGACCGAGCCGTTGCGCCGGACGCGGTTGGAACGGATGATTGATGACAAGGCGATCCGAGATGCCCTGACGGCGGTCACTGTGAAACGCATTTTCGAGAAGGCGGCGCGCAACGCGCATGAACTGTGGACCGACAGCCCGTGGGCCATCGGCTCCGGTGTGACAACCGCGTTTTTTCTCGCAGCGCTTTTCTATCGGTTTCGACGACCGCAGGTGAACCGGTTCAAGTGGTATGCGGTTGGCTGCGGCGTGGTCTTGTTTTTAGTGACTTGCACGGCAGGTGTCGAGCCTCGACCGCCAGACACGCTGGCGCAAGAAGGCAACCTGTTGGTGTTGCTGACGCCCCTGATGACCATCTTCGGCAGTGCGCTGTTCTACGTGCTTCTGGAGCGGGCGCAGGTTTTCATTCCCATCTGGCGCGGCACAATCGTGGGGTTGTTCATCGCCTTGACAGCCATGCCGCTGGTGTTCCGCCTGGCCGGTCCGACGCCGGATCGGTTTGCGTATCCACCCTACTATCCGCCCAAGGTTGCGCAGGCGGCGGGTTATCTGGAGGCCAAGGAATACATGGCCAGCGACCAGCCGTGGGCTGTGGCGTGGTATGGCGACCGGCGTTGTTTCTGGCTGCCGGCCACGCCGGAGGAGTTTTACAAGATCAACGACCTCTACCAGCACATCTCTGCGTTGCTGCTGACACCGGTTTCCCTCAACCGGCGGTTCTACACCGAGATCATGTTGGATGAATGGATGCAGTGGGCGCCCATCCTGCGGTTCTTGAAATTCCCCGACGACTTTCCGCTCAAGGCCGGCAAACAGTTGGAAGGCGTCAACATGGTCCTGCTCTGCGATCGCAGGCGCTGGCCCCAATAACGCTGCAACGCGCCACCCGCAGTTGCCATGCCTAATCCAAAACCCAAGACTTCATGGGCAGAAGAGCTTCGGCTGCCAAAGGCCGCGGTCGTGACGATGTTTATGCTCCCGATCGTCATCTTCGCCGCCGCGCACACCCTTATGTTGGTCCGGCCGGCGGTTTTCTGGAACCTGACGGCCAAGGCGCGCTGGTTCGGCCCGTTGACGCCGCGTTCCGCCGTCGAGACGGCGGGCGTCTTGGCGGACGACGAACGCGCACGCAAACACGCGTGGCGTTATCAACATTGTCTTGGCCCCAACCATGTCGCCAAGATCGCCGTCGAGGCTGCCACTGCGGTCATTGCGTTGCAGATTGCATGGCACGCCAAGCGCCGCGGTCGGCGCGCGCTGGCTGTCATTTACCTGGTCGTGGGCGTCGGGGCCGCCGTCATCGCGGCGGATGAAGCGCGCTGGGGCGAGACGTTTGGCTTGCAGTTGTTTCCCGATTCCTGGACGGTACAGGTCAAGGAAACCAACCTCCAAGCGGAACTGACGCTCCATAACCAGCCGCGTGTGCAAAACTGGATCAAGCTTGGCATGACCGTCCTCGCTCTCTACGGTCTGATCAGTTCGCTGTGGGTCGCGTCGCGCCGGCGCGAGTGGTTCCAAGAGAAGGCGCTCTATGCCTTCATCCCGCATCCGGTCCTGACACCCGGCTTTGTCGTCGTATTGTTCCACGCGCTGGAGCGGGTGGCGTATAAATGGATCACAGGCAACCGTGTGCCACCGCTCTGGTCGCGCCTTCAAGAGCCGACCGAACTGGTCGCGGTGCTGACCTTGCTGATCTTCTGTTGGCTGGCGCTGCGCACCGTCAAACGCTGGCCACGAGTCGCCCATGCGCCTTAAGATCGCCAGCCTTCTGGTGCTCTCCGCCGCCTCTTTTTTTATCGGCCTCGGCGCAGATGGCATTTCGCGCTCCCAAGAAGGCCGGGTGCTGGAGACGGCGCGCGAAATGCGCGAGCGCGGCGACTATCTGGTGCCCTACCTGATGGGCCAGCCGCGCTACGAGAAACCTCCCCTACTCTACTGGTTGACCGCCGCCGGTTACGTCGTTTCGGGGCAGGTGAACGAACTTGCAGGGCGGGTGCCGGTCGCGCTGTTCGGCGTTGCCAGCGTATTGCTGCTCTACGGGTTGGGCCGTCGGCACTTGGGCGACCGCGCCGGATTCTTCGCCGGGCTGGCCTTGACCAGCGGACCGCTCTGGATGCAATACGCGCGCCAAGCCGAGACCGACGTGCCGCAGGCGTTTTTCGTCACGCTGGCGCTTTTCGCCTTTCTGGAGGAGAAGCCGCTCCTAGCGTGGATCACGATGGGCGTCGGTTTCCTCAACAAGGGTCCCGCCTCGCTGGTGATGCCGCTTGTGACGCTGGTCATCTGGCGGCTGTGGAACAGCAACCCGCGCGCCCTCCTGCGTGATTGCCGATGGTGGTTTGTGCTCGTCGGCCTCGCCATTGCGCTGAGCTGGTA
>JAOACV010000220.1 GCA_026417675.1 Verrucomicrobiia bacterium | reverse complement strand
GGTGGAAAAGAAAACCCCCGCCACGTTCATCAACTCCTCGCTCACCGAATCGGAGATGGACGACCGCATCGCGCGCATGAAACGCGGCGAATACCGGCTGGTCTATGTCGCGCCGGAGCGGTTCAAGAGCCCGCGGTTCGTGCAGGCGCTCGCGCCGCTCTCTATCGCGTTGTTTGCGGTGGACGAAGCACATTGCATTTCGCAATGGGGCCACGATTTCCGGCCCGACTACCTGCGGCTGAAATGGGCGCTCAAAGACCTCGGACAGCCGCAGGTCGCCGCGCTAACCGCCACGGCGACGCCCGAGGTGCGCGCCGACATCATCGAGCAACTCGCCCTCGGCAAATTCGGCCGCCAGCCGCCGCGCGTGTTTGTCGCCGGCTTTGCGCGGCCCAATTTGATGCTGGCGGTCACGCACGTCGCAAACAAGGCCGACAAGCTGGCGCGCGTCCTGGAGACCATCCGCGAGCTGAAGACCGGCATCGTGTATTGCGCGACGCGCAAGAACGTCGAGACACTCCATGAGCACCTCGTTGAGAAGTGCGCCTCGGCGATCTACTACCACGGCGGCCTGACGGAGCAGCAGCGCACCAGGGCGCAGGATCAGTTCATGAGCGGCCAGTGCGCCGTCGCGGTGGCCACCAACGCGTTCGGCATGGGCGTGGACCGCGCCGACCTGCGGTTCGTGATGCACTACGACATCCCCGGCAGCGTCGAGGCTTATTATCAGGAGGCGGGCCGCGCGGGACGCGACGGCGAACCGGCGCGCTGCGAGCTGCTCTTCAACTACGCCGACGTGCGGACACAGGAGTTTTTCATCGAAGGCGCCAACCCGACCCGCGAGGTCATCCACAATCTCTACGAAGTGTTGCGGCGTCTCTGCAAACGCGGCCCGATCGAGATGCCGATGTCGGAGATCGCCGAGCACGTCGTCGCCGCCAAAAACGACATGGCGGTCGGCACTGCGCTCTATCTGCTGGAGCGCGCCGGGTTCATCGAGCGCGACTACCGCCAGGGCAGCCGCACCTACACGACGCGGCTGCTGGAGCCGATCAAGCCGCTGGACGACTTGGAGATTGACTACGAGCGGCTGGACGCCAAGCGCGAGCGCGACTTCAAAAAGCTGCGACGGATGATTGATTACGTGGACTGCCCCGGCTGCCGGCACGGCTACATCTTGAACTACTTCGGCGAAGCCGGCGCGCCGAGTCATTGCAACGCGTGCGACAACTGCGGCCGGACGGGAGGCGCCGTCGCGCCCCGGCGTCCGTCGAAGAAGCGTCCTTCCAAGGCCGCGCCAACCACGCCCGTCGCACCGCCGGCGCGGCCGGAGGTCAGCGCCCGCGAGAAAACCGTGCTGCTGCAAAAGGCGCTCAGTTGCGTCGCGCGTATGAACGGACGATTCGGGCTGGGCCGCATCACACTGGTGCTGGTCGGCTCGCGCTCGAAGGAAGTGTTTGATTGGAACCTCGACAAGCTTTCCACTTACGGCCTGCTCAAGGAGTTCGGCTACGATTTCACCATCGAGTTGCTGCGCCGGCTCGTCGCCGCGGGCTGCATCCACGTGACCGCCGACGAGTATCCGAAGGCATCGCTGACCGAGTTGGGCCGCCAAGTGATGCTGGCGCGCACGCCGCTCGACATCGAGTTGCCGCCGTTCGAGAAACCCAAGCCTGCTGCGAAGCAGACGGGGGGCGTCATCGCCGTGGTGGCCGAGGAACCTTTTGACAAGAAGTTGCTCGCGGCATTGCGCCGCTGGCGGACCCAGCTTGCGGGAAAAATGCAAGTGCCGGCGTATCTCATTTACCCCGACAAGACGCTGAAGGAACTCAGCCGCGTCAAACCGCGCAGCGAGGCCGAGTTGTTGGAAGTGCGCGGCATCGGCCCCGCGAAGGCCCGCCAGTTCGGCGCCGAGACGCTGGCGGAGATTCGACGACACACGGGCGCATCGGGCAATCCATGATTGCGCGTTTCACAACACGGCGGAATCCCAACCCAAGGTGGAGCACGTTTTCCGAACGCGCTGGCCGTCGTGCCGCCACAACCGGATCGCGTTCGGCGAACGCGTCCCACCCGTTCGCAAAATCGCGCCAGCAACCATGGAGTTTGCGATGGTGACCGGATCATGAGAACGAACACGTGCACGGCCATACGAACGTCCTTGTTTGCCTTCGGCGGCGCCATGTGGCTGGCGGTCGGGGCTGCGCTCGCCGCCGACTGGCCGCAGTTCCACGGGCCGCACCGGGACAACGTCTCCACCGAAACGGGGTTGCTCAAGCAGTGGCCGGACGGCGGGCCGAAGCTGCTCTGGACGGCGCGGGGCATTGGCGAGGGTTTCTCGTCGGTCGCCATTGCCAACGGTCTGATCTACACCACGGGCAACATCGGCAACGACACGGTGATTACCGTGCTGGACCTCGACGGCAAACCGCGGTGGCAGGCCAAGAACGGGCCGGCTTTCACCCGCAACTGCCCGGGCACGCGCAGCACGCCGACGGTTGACGGCGGCCGACTCTATCACCAGAACGCTGACGGCGATGTGGTTTGTCTCGACGCGAAGACCGGCAAGCCGGGCAAGCGCTCGCACTCCGTGCCGGCCAAGACGACCGGCTGCGTCACCTAGCCGACGGCATGATCTATGCGATGGACGAGCGCGGCAACGTCCTGCTGGTACGCCCCACGCCCGCGGAACGCGTCGTCGTCAGCCAGTTCAGCCTCCCGAAGGGCGGTCGCGGCCCGACCTGGGCGCATCCCGTCGTCTGCGGCGGGCGCCTCTACATCCGCCACGGAGATTTCCTTTACGCTTACAACATCACCAACCCTCGCGCCGCCCCTTAAAGCGACTGCCGTGACGCGACCATTTCCCGCGTAACTTTTTCCCGTCTGGGGCAACTAATGGGGGAAAAAGCAACACTATGTCCAGACTAGTAACAGCCATTCATCGGCCAACCCTGACGATTGGGTTGGTGACACTGCTGCTCCGTGGCGGCGGCTGGGCTGGCCAAGCCCAAGAGGCAACGCCCGCATCCCCGCCCGAATCGAAGCCGTCATCGGCCACGGTGCCCGCAGCGCCGAAACAGACGGCGCCGTCGTCCGAACTCGATCTGAAATCCTCCTTGGCACCGCGCCTCGATGAGGTCGTGGTCACGGCCACGCGCGGCGAGAAGACGGCCTTTGACACGCCCTACACGGTGCAGAGCCTCACGGCGGACGACATTCAGTCCCGGCAAATGGCGCGCAGTCTGCCTGTCGCGCTGGGCGAGACGCCGGCGGTGATGGTGCAGAAGACGACCTACGGACAAGGCTCGCCGTATATCCGCGGGTTCACCGGCTTTCGGACGTTGATGTTGATTGACGGCATCCGGTTGAACAACTCGGTCTTTCGCGAAGGCCCCAACCAGTATTGGAACACGGTAGACCAGCTTTCCGTGGATCGGCTGGAGGTGGTCAAAGGTCCCGGTTCGGTGCTCTACGGCAGCGACGCCATCGGCGGCACGGTCAACGCCATCACCCAGGGCCGGCGGGAATATGGCGAAGGATTCCTTTGGGACCGCAGCGCCTCGTATCGCTACGCCAGCGCGGAGGATTCGCATACCGGCCGCGCCGCAGTCAGCGGCAGTGTGGACCGGCAGTTCGGGTTTTACGGAGGCGTGTCGGTGAAAGAGTTTGGCGACCTGCGGGCCGGGTCGCCGACGGGCGATCAGAGTCACACCGGCTACTCGGAACTCGACGGCGATTTCAAGGCCGAATACTTCCTCGACCCCGATTCGAAGCTGGTGCTGGCCTGGCAGCGCGTGGACCAGGACGACATCTGGCGCACGCACCGGACGATCTACGGCGAGAGCTGGCGCGGCACGACGGTCGGCACCGACAAGAAGCTCGCCTACGACCAGAATCGCGACCTGGGCTACCTACAATACCGCGCCAAGCGCGTTGAGAGCTTTGTCGAGAACGTCACCGCCAGCGTCTCGTTCCAGCAACAATCGGAGGAGATGCATCGCATCCTTTCCGACGACACGAGCCAGAAGCAGGGCTTTGACGTGGGCACGCTGGGCGCATGGTTCCAGATCGAAAGCCCCGCTCCGATCGGCCGCTGGACTTATGGCGTCGAGTTCTACCATGACAGCGTGGATTCCTACGGCAGGAATTACGGCAAGAACGGGGCGTTGTCTTCCATTGACATACAGGGACCAGTGGCTGATGACGCCGCCTACGATCTGCTGGGCGTATTTGCGCAGGACGACATCCCACTGGGAGAGCGGTTCAACGTGATCCTCGGCGTCCGCTACACCTACGCCGCTGTGGACGCCGACAAAGTGCGCGATCCGGAAACCAGCACGCGGACTACGCTCTCCGAGTCGTGGGACTCCGTCATCGGCAGCGGCCGGTTGCTCTGCCGGTTGGATGAAGAGAACCATTGGCATCTGTTTGCGGGCGCTTCGCAGGGATTTCGCGCGCCCAATCTCTCCGACCTGACGCGGTTCGACATCGCCCGCAGCGGCGAGTTGGAAACCGCCGCGCCCAACCTCAAGCCGGAGCAATACATTTCTTCGGAGGTCGGCGTCAAAACCCTCCACAAGAACTGGTCCGCCGAGGTCGCCTACTTCTACACCGACATTGATGACATGATCGTGCGTCAGCCGACGGGCGAAACCATCAAGGTCGGCAAGAAGAAATACGCCGAAGTCACCAAGAGCAACTCCGGCGAAGGCTACCTGCACGGCGTCGAACTCAGCGCGAGTTGGAGGTTTCACCCGCAGTGGACGGCCTCCGGCTGGTTCACATGGATGGAAGGCGAAGCGGAGCAGTATCCGACCAACACCGCAGTCAAGGTCAGCGAGCCGATCAGCCGCCTGATGCCGGCCACCGGCAACCTGTGTCTGCGTTGGGAACACCCCAAAGGAAAGTTTTGGGCCGAAGCCGTCACAACGCTCGCGGCGAATCAGGACCGATTGAACAGCGCGACAAGCAGGACACGCAGCGCATCCCGCCCGGTGGCACGCCCGGCTACGTCGTCTTCACCGTCCGCGGCGGCTGGCGCATCACGCCCAACGTCAGCCTGACCGTCGCGGCTGAAAACCTGACCGACAAAGACTATCGCATCCACGGCTCCGGCGTGAACGAACCCGGCCGCAACATCGTTGCCACTCTCTCGGCAAAGTTCTGAGCCAAGAAACCGCCGGCCTTCACGCGCACCGCCCTGCCCGCGCGAGAAAACAACCAGCGGCGCGTTGGTGGCGTTGGCGCGCGCGAATCTTCACTGGTGCCTCCCGGCTGCGACCGATGTCGCGCCAAGTGATGTTGGTCGCCGTCACGGCAATCGGGAGCAGCGATTGACAACCGCCGCATTGAGGATGCATGGGGAC
>JAOACV010000021.1 GCA_026417675.1 Verrucomicrobiia bacterium | reverse complement strand
GATCTACATGGACAATGCCGCCTCCACTAGGATGGACGAGAGGGTGCTGGAGGCCATGCGACCCACCGCCTCGCCGGGCGCCTTGCATTTCCAGAGCGTCTTGCCCGTGGCGAGGTCGAGGCAGAGCACCACGTCCTCGGCGACCTTCATCGTCGGCGGCACGGCGGCGATGATCTCGTTCTTGATCTTCTCACTGAACCCCTGCGCGTTGATCCACTCCATCATCGCGGCTTCGTTGGGGAAGCGTTTCTTGGAGACGGTGAGCAGCTTGTCATAGACCTCCAGCGGGATGGCGTCGGCGCGCTTTTCCAGCCGGCTCCGCACGTAACCGGCGCTGGTCTGGCGCTTCTTGCGGTCGAGGTTCTTCTCCAGCCAGTCGGCGATGAACTTATCGAGCTTCTCGCCGCGCAGGTTTGGGTCGAGCGAGAGGCGGTCTCTCTCCAGCTTCTCGACCGTTTCCTTCGGCCAACTGGCGGTGGACTGATAGCCGAGCCGGCGCATCACCAGATCGTCAATCGCGCGCGTTTCGGTTGGCACGTCGGTGTGCCACACGATGGACGCATAGACGCGCCCGGCCGCTGCGACGACGCTGCCGTGGCCACCGTCGTCGTCGGAGGGAATGGTTTCACTGTCCCACAGCTTCGTCAGGCCCTTGCTAGGCCACGCGTCAGCCAGCGGAGGACTGTCGGTGGCGATGCCGTTTCGGAACGGCCCGCGCCACTGCGGCCAGTCACTCGCGGCGAGCGCCGTCGCTGCGGTGATCGCGAAAACTGCGGTCGAGACGAAAAGCTGCGTGCCTGTCTTTTTCATGATCGGCTCTTTCGGACGGACCGTTGCGCGGCGCATTCACTTTGCGCCGGCTGCCGGGGCGATCCGCAGGGGCGTCAAGTTCTTGCCCAAACCCGCGTTGGTCCGTTCCATCTCCTTTACCAGCCGCCGGCGGTAGTGCGCAAGCTTCCCATGGTGTTTCGGGGCGAGGCTGGCAATAACCCGATTCATCGCGCCGTGAGCATCCGTGGAGCGTGTTTTCGGAACCCGATGCACTTGGATCTGCGCGCATCTGTTCCCATCCTTGCCAACTGCTGTATGATCCTGCTGTGATGAACCGATGAACGTCGGCGAAACACTGCAACTCGACATCCATGATGTGGCCGTCAAGGGCGGCGTGGCGCGACACGAAGGCGAAGTCGTTTTTGTGCCATACACCATCGCCGGCGAGCGCGTCCGTGCGAAGGTTGTTGTTCGCAGGAAGAACTTCGTCGAAGCGGAACTCGTCGAGGTCATTGCGCCGTCGCCTCACCGAGTCACGCCGCGCTGCCCGTATTTTGGTCCGCGACCCGCCGCGCCGAACACGCCGATGCCGTGCGGCGGCTGCCAATACCAGCACATCGCCTACGCTGAGCAACTGGCGATAAAAAAACGGCAGATCATCGCGGCGCTCCAGCGCATCGGCGGCATCGCCGCGCCTCCCGTCGCCGACCCCATCGCCTCGCCGGAATCGTTCGGTTATCGCAACAAGGTCTCGATGGAGGTGGACCCCCGCCGGGGGTTCATTGGCTTCCACGGCACTGATCATCGCACGCCGATCGACATCACGCGCTGCGAGATTGCCGCGGAGCCGCTTAATCAAGCGCTGGCCACCTACCGCGCCGCGCCACCGCCCGCCGAACGGCCTTACACGCTGTTGCTGCGGCTTGATTCACGCGGGATGGTCGGCAGCGGCCACCAATTGCTGGAGGAAACCGTCGCCGGCGTGACGTTGCAGGTGCCGGCAGGCGGGTTCTTCCAGGTCAACCGCGGCCTCGTCGCGGAACTCGTCGCCCAGGTCCGCCAGCGCATTAGTCGCGCCGGCCTCCGTCATCTGCTCGATGCTTATTGCGGCGTCGGCCTGTTCAGCATCGCGCTCGCGGACCAACTGGATAGTGGCGTAGGGATCGAGTTCGACAAGCACGTCACCGTCTGGGCGCGCAAAAACGCGCGCCGCCTCGGTCATCGTCACCTGCGCTTTCTGGAAGGCCGCGTCGAGTCGCAAATGCGCGCCGCTCTCGAACTGCTGCCGCGGGACAAGACCGCGCTGTTGCTCGATCCGCCGCGCGCCGGTCTTAGCGACAGCGCCATGGCCGCCGTCATCAGCGCCACCTTGCCGCTGGTGGTCTATGTCTCCTGTGACTTCGGCACGTTCGCACGCGACGCAAAGGCGCTGCTGGCCGCAGGCTACCGTCTGCTCAGCGTGCAGCCTTTGGACATGTTCCCGCAAACCGTCCATTGCGAGGTCGTGGGCGAATTTGCGCGGTGACACGCGGGCACGTTCGCCGATGTGGGCCGCGTTCTCCGAACGCGATTCCCCCGATTCTTAGTCCCAGCACGGATCATCGCGTTCGGAGAACGCGATCCACCCCGAAGCGGCGCGGCTTTCACGGCAAAGGTTTTGACAACGCGGGCGCGGCCTCCTACGTTGGCCCGCCATGGCCCAGGAAACTGCATTGAAGCGCACACCGCTCTATCAACGCCATCGCGCCCTGGGCGCGCGCTTGGTGGATTTTGGCGGTTGGGAGATGCCGGTGCAGTATGAAGGCATCGTGGCCGAGCACAAGGCAGTGCGCGGCGACTGCGGGATGTTCGACATCTCGCACATGGGTGAGGCGCGCGTCAGCGGCCCGCAGGCGCTTGCGTTTCTCAACCAACTGCTCACCAACGACCTCGCCCGGCTCGGCGTCGGCCAGGGGCAATATAACCTCATGTGCAACGATCGCGGCGGCACGGTGGACGATCTCTACGCCTACCGCGTCGCGGAACAGGCTTATCTGTTGGTGATCAACGCGTCGCGGATTGAAGCGGACGTTGAACATATCAACCGGATCGCGGCGCTGTGGGCGATCCAGCGGTCCGAACTCCTGATCGAGAACATCTCCAGCCAAACCGGCGCGATTGCCGTGCAAGGCCCGCGCAGCGCGGCGGTGATGGACAAACTCCTGCCCGGCGTTTCCGCCGAGGTGCCGCGCAACCGCATCGCGAAACGGAACCTGGCGGGTGCGGAGGTCTTCGTGGCCCGCACCGGCTACACGGGCGAAGACGGGTTTGAGTTGCTGATGCCGGCGGAGGCAACGCCAACGGTCTGGGATTTGTCATTGGAGCAAGGCGTCAAGCCGTGTGGTTTGGGGGCGCGCGACACGTTGCGCACGGAAATGTGTTATCCGCTCTACGGCCACGAATTGGACGAAGACACCTCGCCGATCGAGGCGGGGCTGGCGAAGTTTGTCGCGCTGGAGAAGCCGGCGTTTGTCGGAAAAGAACACTTGCAACGCCAGAAGCTTTCTGGCAGTAGCAAAACGCTCGTTGCATTTCGCATGAACGAACGCAGCGCGCCGCCCCGGCCGCATTACCCGATCTTGATCGGCAGCCAGGTGGCGGGTGAAGTCACCAGTGGCACGATGTCGCCCTCGCTGGGCGTGGGCATCGGCATGGGTTATGTGTCGCCGGCCCAGGCCGCGCAATCGCAGGCGCTGGAAATCGAGATTCGCGGGCGGCGATGGCCCGCGCGAATTGTAACGAAACCGATTTATCGCAGGAGTCCGCCAAAGGAGCTATGAGCACCAATGTCCCGTCCGACTTGAAATACACCGAGACCCACGAGTGGGTGAAGGTCGGCAAGAAAGACAACATCGTCACCGTCGGCCTCACGGACTACGCGCAGGAGGAGCTGACCGACATCGTCTATCTTGACCTGCCGAAGGTCGGCGACGAGGTCGAGGAAGGCACCGAGTGCGGCGTGGTCGAGTCCGTCAAGGCCGCCAACGACATCTACGCGCCCGTCAGCGGCACCGTCGTCGAGGTCAACACCGCCGCAGTCGAAAACCCCAGCCTCGTCAACGAAGAACCTTACGGCAAGGGTTGGCTGTTCAAAATCAAGATGGTGGATCCGAAGGAACTCGACGACCTGATGAGCGACTCCGAATACGAGGAGAAACTCGCCGAGGAGGACCAAGGGGACGACGAGGAGGACGAGGACGAGAAGTAGGCGGAGCGCAGAACGTGAACCGTGACACGTGAAGCGGGTGCCGCAGCATTGAAAGCGGCAGCCGTCGGTCCTTGGATCTCCTGAATCCTGTCTTGCGCGTTAGATTGTGCGAGTTGCATTTATGGACTACATCCCCAACACCGACGCCGAACTGGACGCCATGGTGCGCGAGACCGGCGCGACCAGCTTTGAGGAATTGGTCGCGGCCATTCCCGCAGGGTTGCGTCCTTGCCCGTTCGACCTGCCTCCGGCGATGTCGGAGTTGGAGTTGCGGCGCGAACTCGCGGCGTTGGCGGCGCGCAACAAGACGACGGGCCAACTGACGTCGTTCCTTGGCGCGGGCGCCTACGAGCATTTCATCCCCAGCGCGATTGATCATCTGGCGTCGCGCGGCGAGTTCTACACCGCCTACACGCCCTATCAGGCCGAGGCGAGCCAGGGGACGTTGCAGGCGCTTTACGAATACCAGACGCTCATCTGCCGGCTCACGGCGATGGACGTGTCCAACGCCTCGCTCTACGACGGCGGCTCCGCCGTCGGCGAGAGCGCGTTCCTCGCGCTCAACGCGCATCCGAATCGCCGCCGCATTGTCATCTCCAGCGCCGCGCATCCGGAGTATCGGCGGGTCCTGCGCACCTACACGGCTGGATTGGACGTGGAGATCATCGAGCTGCCCGCGCGCGACGGCGTCACGGACCTCGATGCGCTGGCTGCGGCGGCTGGCGAGCACACGGCGGCGGTGATGCTACAATCGCCCAATTTCTTCGGCTGCATCGAGCCGATGCAGCGTGCAGGCGAGATCATCAAGGCGCGCGGCGCGTGGTTCGTCGCCATCGTCAATCCCATTTCGCTCGGCGCGCTCCAGCCGCCGGGCGACTACGGCGCGGACTTGGCAATTGGCGAGGGCCAGCCGCTGGGCATCCCGCTCGGCTACGGCGGGCCTTACGTCGGTTTTCTGACCAGCAACCGGCGGTTGGTTCACAGGATTTCCGGGCGCATCGTCGGCCGCAGCGTGGATACCGACGGCAACACGGCGTTCTGTCTGACGTTGCAGGCCCGCGAGCAACACATCCGCCGCGAGAAGGCCACCTCGAACATCTGCACCAACCAATCGCTGATGGCGCTGCGAGCGTGCATTTTCATGGCGCTGCTCGGCAAACGCGGCATGCGGGAGCTGGCGGAACTGAACATCCGACGCAGCCATCAGGCCGCCGAGGCGCTTGGCCGCGTGCCCGGCTTTGCGCTGAAGTTCCCGCGTGCGCCGTTCTTCAACGAGTTTGTCGTGACCTGCCCCATCTCCGCGCAGACGATCTGCGACCAGTTGGAGCGCGACGGCATCCTCCCGGGTCTGCCGCTGGCGCGGTTTTATCCGCAGATGGAGCGCGAACTGTTGGTGTGCGTGACGGAAACGAAGCTGCCCGAGGACATCGAGCGGTTAGTCAGGGCGTTGCGGGAGGTCTCCAGCCGATGAAAGAACCACTCCTCTTTGATTTGTCTTCGCCCGGACGACGCGGCTGCGCGCTGCCTGCGGACGACATGCCGGCAACGCCACTGGCCGCCATGGTGCCGCCGGAACTTTTGCGCGAGCGCGACGCGGAATTGCCGGAGGTCTCGGAGGTGGATGTCGTGCGCCATTTCACGCGGCTGAGCCAGTTGAATTTCAGCGTGGACACGCATTTCTATCCGCTGGGTTCGTGCACGATGAAATACAACCCGAAGATCAACGACCATCTGGCGTCGTTGCCGGGTTTTGCCAGTCTTCACCCTTATCAACCCGCCGGCACGATACAAGGGATGCTTGCGCTGTTCAGCAAGTTGGAGCGGCTGTTATGCGAAATCACGGGGATGGACGCGTTCACGCTCCAACCCGCCGCGGGCGCGCACGGCGAACTGACGGGGTTGCTGTTGGTCCGCGCCTACCATACCGCTCGCGGCAACCCGCGCCACAAGGTCATTGTGCCCGACTCCGCCCACGGCACCAACCCCTCCTCTGCGCACCTGGCCGGCTACGAGGTCGTCACTGTGCCATCGAACAAACAAGGCGAGGTGGATTACGACAAATTCGCCGCCGCGCTCGACGACGAGGTCGCCGCCGTGATGCTCACCAATCCGAACACCCACGGCGTCTTCGAAACGCGCATCTTGGAAATCGCCAAGGCCGCTCATCAAGCCGGCGCGCTGCTCTACTACGACGGCGCGAATCTGAACGCGCTCCTTGGTCTGGCCCGGCCCGGCGACATGGGCTTCGATGTTGTCCATCTAAACCTCCACAAGACCTTCGGCACGCCTCACGGCGGCGGCGGTCCCGGCGCGGGGCCGGTCGGCGTCAAGCGCGTGCTGGAGCCGTTCCTGCCTGTCCCGCGCATCGCGCAAAAGGATCCTGAAGGCAATCTTTGCTGGACTACGACCGCCCGCAGAGCATTGGCCGGATGCGAACCTTCTATGGCAACACCGGCATCCTCATCCGCGCCTACTGTTATATCCGCGCCCATGGCGGCGGTGGTTTGCGCCGCGTGGCGCGCGCGGCGATCATCAACGCCAACTACGTCAAGGCGAAGCTGAAAGACCTTTACGACGATCCTTTCCCGCAGCCGTGCATGCACGAGGTGGTCTTTTCGGCGCGGCGCCAGAAAAAACAGGGCGCCGGGGCGCGCGATATCGCCAAGCGGCTGCTCGATCTCGGCTTTCACGCGCCGACGGTTTATTTCCCGCTGACAGTGTCGGAGGCGCTGATGATCGAGCCAACGGAAACAGAAAGCCGCCAAACGCTCGACAAGTTCATCGCCGCCATGCGCGACATCGCCGAGGAGATTGCCCGGGAGCCGGAGAAAACCGCCCACGCTCCTTTCACGATGCCCGTCAAGCGCGTGGACGAGGTGAAGGCCGCGCGCGAATTGGACGTGAACTTCAAGAAGGCTTAGCAGGCGCGACGCCCCGGTGAATCGCGTTTTCCGAGCGCGAGCCGCCAGCCGGGAGTGATTCGGGAGGCGAGGCGCTCTGTTTTTCTCCCGATTTTTCGCTTGAGTTTCCCCGCTGACTTTGGTATACGCCGCCCGCCAAAGTTGGCACAGTAGAGGTCAAGACGAACAATCAACCAAACGGAGGAGTTCGATGAGCAAATTGTGGAAAGTAACGTCGCTTGCGGTGGCCGCGGTCGTGGCCATGTCCTTGGCCACAGGAGCGTTCGCGGCGGAAGCGAAGAAGGGAGCACCCGGAAAACAACTGACCGGAGAGATTGTCAGCATTGACAAGGAGTGCATCAAGATCAAAGGCAAGGCCGGCGAGGGAATGTTCGCCATCACGGACAAGACCAAGTTCGGCAGCAAAGCCGAGCCGAAGACCGCCTCTGACTTTAAGTGCGGCGACAAAGTCCGGGTCATTTACAAGGAAGAGGGCGACAAGAAAATCGCCTTGAGCATTGCCACCCCTCCGCCAGCGAAGAAGAAGCAGTAGGGGAAGCAACCTCTTACGGTTACACGCGCATGTTGTGAAAGGGAGGCTGGTTCGCTGGCCTCCCTTTTCATTTGCGCCCCAGTTTGGACGTAACATCTGATACGTCCCAATCGGGGGCCTGTAGCCTTGACTCCGTGTGGCCAGTGCTCTTAACGTGTTCTCCATCGGCTGCCGATGTGACGGACACAACATGGAAACTGCGACGACGAAACGATCCCTACGGACACCAGCACGATTTCATCAAACGGTTCGAAAGAATCGCCGTTGGTTGGCGGCAGCATTAGCAGTTGCCTGTGCGCCGTATATGACTTGTGCCGCTGACTGGCCGCAATGGGGAGGGCGCGACTTTGGCCGAAACATGGTTTCCCCCGAGACCGGGCTGCCGGAGTTCTTCAAGCCGGGCGAGCGCGCCACAACGGGTGAAGGTTTGATTCCCGGCTCGACAGAGAACGGGCGCTGGGGGGTCGAGCTTGGCTCTTACATCTACGGCAATCCCACCGTGACCGGCGGGCGGGGGTTTGCGGGCACGGATGATTCGAGCCTTCGTGGGGACCGACGGTTCCAGCAAACCAAGGGCGGCTTGGTGCAATGCCTCGACGAGAAAACCGGACGGTTGATCTGGCGGCTGATCACGCCGCACCGGCCGAAGGAACGGTTGCCGGAGGGCGCGCACTACGGCCAGCAGCACTTCGGCACATGCTCGTCGCCCGCCGTGGCCGGCAAGCGCGTCTATGTCATGACCAGCGCGTGCGAGATCGTCTGCCTCGACGTGAACGGGCTGGCCGACGGCAACGACGGGCCGTTCAAGGACGAGGGTCAATACATGGTCGGGCCGGGCAAACCGCCGGTGGCGCTCGAAAAGACGGATGCGGACATCATTTGGGTTTGCGACCTTGTAGACCAGTTGGGCGTCTGCCCGCACGATGTGGCCAGTTGTTCGCTGTTGGTGGACGGGCGGTTCGTTTATACCGTGACCTCCAACGGCGTGGATAAGCCGCACGAGAAATGCCTGCGACCGGACGCGCCGAGTTACATCTGCCTCGACGCCGAGACTGGCAAGTTGCTGGCGACCGACGACGAGAAGATGGGCCACCGGCTGTGGCATTGCCTCTGGTCGCCGCCTTCAATGGGGACGGTGAACGGCAAGAAGCTCGTCTTCTTCGGCGGCGGCGACGGCGTCTGCTACGCGTTCGAGGCGCTGACTGAAGTCCCAGACAAGCCGATCCATTTCAAGAAGGTCTGGCAATACGATTGTAACCCGCCGCATTACCGGTTCCGCAACGGCAAGCCCATCCCGTATTATGAGGGCGACAAGCGCAAAAAATACTCCACCAACAAGGACGACGGCACCTATCTCGGCCCCAGCCAGATCATCTCCACGCCCGTGTTTCACGACGGCCGCGTCTATGTGACCATCGGCCAGGACCCGATGCACGGGCGCGGGCGCGGGCTGCTGCATTGCATTGACGCCTCCAAGACCGGCGACATCACCAAGTCGGGCTGCGTGTGGATGTATGATGCGATCGAGCGGAGCATCTCCAGCGTGGCGATCGCCGACGGTCTGCTCTACGCGGTGGATCTGCCGGGCCGTGTGCATTGTCTGGACGTCGCTACCGGCAAGCCTTATTGGCTCTATGAAATGAAAGCGGAAACATGGGGCACGCCGTTGGTGGCCGATGGCAAGATCTTTATCGGCACCAAAAAGAAACTTTGCGTCCTGGCCGCCGGCAAGGAAGCGAAGGAACTGGCTCAGATCAACCTCGGCGCGCCCGCTTATGGAACGCCGATCGCCGCGGACGGCATGTTGTTTGCCGCCTCTCAGCGCCGGCTTTGGGCCGTGCAGAAAGGCGCAAGGCTGGTGCCATCCTCCCAAGCAGAGTGAACCGCCGCCAAGCGGATCGAAGTCTGAGCGCGAGGCGGTTTTGCGTAAGGATCCAGAGCCGTGACGGCGCAGTCGAAGCCGACGATTGTATGCACGGTTTGTTGGGATCGCGTCGGGGATGAACCGTGTGCGCCGAGAATACCGGCGGTCGCGACCTGATCGTCGCTGTGGAGTCCCTGTTCCAGTTCAAGCCCTCTTTCACCACCCGCGTCGCCCAGTAAGATCGTGAAGAACTGCGTTCGGAAACGACCCCAAACACATCCAGCATCTCTAGTCACCCATCACGCGCGGCCGTCCGCCGTCCCAGCCGATTCTCACGCGGGACAAAAACCATGTCCGGCCGCGGTCGTTGTTGCCTTGGAAGAAAAGCCACGTGCGGCCCTCGTCATCCACGAACACGCCGGGATGGCCGGACTCGCTGGAGTTCCATGAGCCGGGCGGGCCGTTAGGCAGGAGCGGCTCGTTGGAAAGGCGCTGCCACGCCACGCCGTCCTTGCTGGACGCGACGCCAATCTGCTGCGGCTCGTTGTTGTAGCCGCCCGCGTAGAACATGAACAGCGTGTCGCCGCGCCGGATCAACGAAGGAGCCTCAATGCACTTCTTTTCCCACGGCAATTCCGGCTTGAGAATCGGCGCGTCGCACAACTGCTTCCAAGCATCGCGGCCGAAATTCGAGCGCCGGTCGGCAGCGGCCACGCCGATCATCTGCACTTTCATCGTCGGGTCGCGCGTGGCGAAGTAAAGCAGTAGCCGGCCGCGGTGCTCAATGACGTCGGCATCAATTGCCCGACCCGCCGTCCACGCGCCCGACGGCCGGAACACGGGGTTGCTCGCGTCGCGCCCGAACCGCAGGCCGTCCTCCGATACGGCATGGCAAATCGCGTCGCGCGGGCCGTTGCCGTAGGTCTGGTAGAAGAGATGCACTTTGCCATCGAGCACGATGGCGCCGGGCGCGCAGAGGCCGTTCTTCTCGCACTCTTGCTCCGGCAGGATTTCGCCAACCTTCCTCCAGTTCACGAGGTTGCGGCTCTCGGCGATGCCGATGGCCCAGCCGCGCGGCGCGTCCGGCGGCGCGAGTTTCTTGCTGAACGGCGGCAGGGAGAAATACAGCAGATACCGTCCCCCAAACCGGATGACGCACGGGTCTTTGGCGAGCGGTCGGCCCAATCGCGTCGTGTCGGCGAAATACATGACTGGCCGCTGCACCGGGACGGCCTTCAAGAAACCCACCACCGAGCGCGGCGCGCGAAAGATCGTGCCGTGACGCGGATTGTTCGGCGGCAGAATCAACTCCGCTGTGCGGTCGGTCCATGTTTTCAAATCGGGCGAGGTCGCCATCGAGTAGTGGCGGTTGGCAAAGGCGTCCGTGTAGAGATGCCACAGACCCTTCCATTTCACCAGACACGCGCCCTCGACTTTCTCGTGCGGCCGAATCGGCGAGCCGGGACCGAACACCGGCGCGCTCACGGGCGACCACGGTTTCGAGAGATCGAGCGGCGCAAACGTCAACCGCAGGTTCTTGCCGCCGAGCGGGATTTCCTGCTCCTGCTTGAGCACCATCACCCATCGCTCGCCGTCGAGCGCCATCTGCGTGTCAATGACGCTGAAGCCTTGGTCGAAGAAAAGTTTCGCCGGCGTGAACGTCTTCCCGTCCGCCGTGCGCGTGATATAGATGCGATGGTCCTGGCCGTCTTTGCCGTTGTTGTTGCTGCCGTCGCCGTCACGGCTCTCGCGGTCGGTCGTCGAGGAGAACAGAATCGCGTAGTTCTTCCGCGCCGGGTCCCAGTGAATCTCCGGAGCCCAGACGTTCTGCGGCTGGTCTTGGTCCGGCACGGAATCGGGGAACGGCTGCACTTTCAGCGGTTCGGACCAATGCACGAGGTCGGGCGATTCGGCGTAAGCGAAAACGCGCCCCTTCCAACCCGTCGTCCAAACAGCGCGAAACCTGCCGTCGCGATAAATGATGGAGGGATCGCGCGTGAGATTCTGTCCCGGCCACGGTGCGGGTGGGAAGATCGGCTTGTCGTCGTTGAGCGCGGCGAACTTCACGCCATCCTCGCTCCAAGCCAAATAAGTGCCCGCCTCGCCATTCCCGCGGAAGAACGAAAACAGCAACACGTCGTCATCCGCCGACACAGCAGCAGCCGGCAGCGCAGCCAGTGTCAGAATCGGCAGGGAGAAGCAGAAGATGACGATCCTTGAGGGTTTCATAACCCGCTTGTCGAAAGGATTCATTTGCCGGTTCCAAGCTTTAGCACCGTCACCGAGTTGCCGGGGAAGGTGTGGCGGAAGGACGGGCTGGCGATGTTGAGTGTCTCGGTTTTCGGCACGACCTTCGTCGGCTCGTCGAGCGTGTTTTCGTCTTCGGGGCTTGCGGAGGTCAGGACGATGGCCGTGGCGGTTTTTATCTTCGAGAGGCCCTTGAGGGTGATGTCGGTGGCGAGCGGCTGGCTGTGGGCGTTGACGACCTTGAGGATGAGTTCGCCGGTCTTCTTCACGCGGCTGGCGCTCGCATAGAGCGACGGCAGCGACCCGCGCGAGACGTCGTGGATAAGCTGGCCGTCGAGGTAACAGCGGATGCGCGGGCCGAGGCACTCGATCTTGATGTCATACCAGCGGCCCGTCTCGATCTTGCCGGGCACGTGGTCGGCATGGATGCCGGGCGCCTCGAGGCCGTGTTCGCGGTTGCCCCAGCCGCCGAGGTTCCACCAGCTTTTCTCCTTCTCGCGCTGGACCTGGAACGGGATCAGGAAACCTTCCGCGCCGTCGAGCTTGCGGGCCTTGAGCGAGAGGGTGTAGTCGCGCCACGTCTTGTCGCCGACCAGCGCTTGCGCGCCGTGGTCGCGGCTGGTCTGGCGTAGCGCGCCGTGGGCGATTTCCCATCGGCCGCCGTGGGTTTTCCACACGCCCAAGCCCTTGCTGAAATCGCTCGCAAACAACACGCGGCCATCCTTGGCCGTAACGGTGATGTCCTTGAACTCCGCCTGCGTGGCCCACGTGCCGACGCCGATGGCGCCGCCGCGTGCTGGCTGGTCCTGGTCGGGGGAACGCACTTGCAGCGGCACGGTGACATCGCCGCGATGCTCGCTGAACATCTTCTGCACGTAGTAGCCCGGCAGGCCGTAGGCGCGCGTGCTGTCGAAGTTGATGAGGTTGATCGGCCAGCGTTTGTGGTTGGCGTTGCAGAACAGCGGCGCGTAGCTGGCCATGATGACGACGTCGGAGTTGCGCTCCATGCCGGTCATGAACGCCGCCTCGCCGACAGCGGCGCGGAGGTTGCCCAGCCCGCCGTCGCGGGTGACAGCGTATTCGCCGACGAAGACCTTCGGGCCTTTGCGGTCGTAGGTGTCGTAT
>JAOACV010000219.1 GCA_026417675.1 Verrucomicrobiia bacterium | reverse complement strand
TTCCTGTCCTCCGCGCTTTGCCACCTCGGCAACATCCCCTACCGCGTCGGCGCGGAGACCGCCAACGATGACATCAAGGAAGCCGTCAAGGCCTGCGCCGAGACGACCGACTCCTTCCTGCGGTTCTTGGACCACCTGACCGCCAACGGCGTGGACATCAAGAAGACGCCATCGGTCCTCAGCCCGGTCATGGACTTCGATCCCGTCAAGGAGAGGTTCATCAGCAAGGCGAAATACGACCTCGGCTTCTGGGCCAACCGCCTCCTGACGCGCGACTACCGCCGCCCCTACGTCGTGCCGGACAAGGTGTAGCGGCGGAGACAGACAACAGGCCGCAAGGATTTCGTCGGGCGAGCTTGTGCGGTGCCGGTAGCGGCGCTGGAGAAGCATAAAAGGACGATGCGCCGCACCCAGCCGATTTGATCGGCTCTTGCCGCTTTACTCCACAGGAGGCCGACGGCCTGCCGGCCCCCCTTCGCGCGGCGGACGGCCTTCGGGGCCGACTCCGGGTGGCGGCCCCATCGGCATCGGCGGCGCTTCCAGCTCGGCCTTGCCTTCCAGTTTCAGGGTCTTGATGTCGTATTTGTAGAGCGTGTTGCCGCGCACGATGAAAATGAAGCTCTCGTTGGCGGCAATTTGCGTGGGCATGAGGCCCGCCGGACGGAACTCGCCGCGGCGCGGTCCCTCTCCACGGCCTTCGGGCGGGCGCGGTTCGCGGGGCCGGTCCGGCGGTTCCTGGGCGTAGAGCCAGCCGCCGAGCGCCAGCGCGGCGAGCGCGGAACTGACGAATGTCAATGTGCGATGTCGAATCCTCATAGTTCGGTCTCCTGTTAAATGGTCCGCCATTAGAACGCGCCAAACCAAGGAATATTGGCTGGCGAATGATGGCGAACCCTTACCACCCCTTGGCTGGCTCGATGTTGGCCAGGCGGGACTGAAGCTCCAACCATGTCGCGACGGCGATGTCGCGTTGGCCGCGGCGGGTCGCGTTGCGGAAACGCGCGCCGTAATGCAATCCGTCACGCAACTCGCGTTCCTGTGCGGCGAACCTGGCCGGATCGGCGGGCTTGCGCTGCTTCAACTGCGCCAACAGCGCGCCGTCGGGCGTTTCCATCAGGTCGCTGAGTTCGCCCGGCGCGAGCGACAAGGCGGCGGTCAGGATGTGTCGGACGTGACGAAGATCGCGCGGCGGTTCGGCGGGCTCAAATGCCGGAGGTGTGGCGGCTTTCAAGCCGGCTGACGCGGCGAGTTGTTCCAAGCTCTGTTGGGTCGCCGCGGATGCGAGCGCTGTTTTCCACGCGTCATGTTTCTCGCGGCCGTCCTGGCGCGCCAGCTCGACGGCCTTGCGACGCGTCAGGTTCTCGACGACCTGCGGGCGCGCGGCGGACAGCGGCGGCAGTTCACTTGGTTTGCTGGCGAGGAATTGAAGCAAATAAGCGCCGTCGGGCGCCGGCACCATCTCGTAGGGATTCTCCGCGCTCAAGGAAAGCGCCGCGGCCTGAAAATCAGGCGCGGTGATGGCTTTCAGTTCGTCGCGCTCGCTGAAGAAATCCGTTTCGGCGGCGGCCAGTCCGTGCCGTCTGGCTGCCGCGCTCAGGTCGGGCGGCGGGGCGGAGAGAACCTCGTCGTTGATCTTCTCCGCCAGTTCGCGAGCCTGGCGCACTGCGCGAGCCATCGCGATCTGCCGGCGCAGGTCGTCGCGAACGGCGTCAATGGGTTTGACGACCTGGGTCTTCGGATCAGTGAACGCAGCCTTGTCGCGCTCGTATCGCTCGGCGATTTCCTCCTCGGTGACGCGGACCGTGGAGAGGAAAGCGTCCGCGGCGATCTTGATATAGCGGACCTTCACGCGCGGCGGGATGCGATAGGCAGCGGCGTTCTTGTTGAATTCGTCTTCGATGTCGCCCACGGCCAGTTGCACCCGGCCAAGGTAGTTGGTGGCGCTGAAGTAAACCACCGAGACCGTGATCATCTGGTGGGCCTGATCATAGACCTGCCGCGCCTCCAGCGGAGTGACTTTCGCCGTGCTGGCGACGATGTCACGCATCATGTCCGTGGCGCGTTGTTCGGCGATGGTGGCGTGGAATTCCGCCTCGTTCATGCGCAGCAGAGGCAGCGTCGCCTGCACGAACTGCCGGTAACGTTCCGGCGAGAACCGGCCACGCTCCTGGAACAGCGGCAGCTCGCGGATGAATTCGGCCACGCGCTCCTCCGGCACGCGCAGCCCCATCCGCCGCACTTGCCGCAGCTCCACCAGACGCAACCACGCCAGCCGGTCCAGTTGCCGCGACGCCTGCCGCGCGTCCGCGATTTCTCCACTGCGCAGGTAGTGAAGAAAAAGGACCGCCCGCCGCGCCTGCTCGAATTCCTGGAGCGAGACCGGCTGGCCTTGGATTTTGCCGGGACTCTGCCCGCGCAACCGTCCGCCCCGACCGACTTGCGGCCCCCAAAAAACGAACGCGATGATGACTGCGAAAACCAGCGCAGCGGCGATGAGAGCGCCGAGGATGGGGCCGGCGGCGGCTTTCGGTTTGGCGGAGGCTTCTTTCATGCGCGCTCGCCACGGCGGCGCCGGTGATGTGCGGGGGCCGCGCGGCTACGGTTCGGGCGGGGGCGGCGGCTGTCGGCCCTGCTCCGGGGGCCGCGCCATTTCGATGTTGGCTTCGCGGGCGAGCAGGTTGATCCACGCGTTGATGGCCAGCTCGCGCCTGCCCGGCTCGCCAAAGCCCAGCATGGCTCGGAATTGGTCGCCGCGCAGAAGCCGCTCGCGCATCGTCTTTTCCTGCTCGGCCAGTTTCTTGGTGTCGGCGGGAACGCGCTGCTTGAGCTGGACCAGCAGTCCACCTTCGGCCGTCTCGATGAAGTCGCTCAATTCGCCCGGCGCGAGCGACTGGCAGGCCTCCACCACCAGGCGCGCGTAAGGCAGATCGCGCGGCGGCTCGCTGCTCACAAACGCGGGTGGCGTCAGCACCTTCACGCCGGCCGCGGCGGCCAGTTGTTCCAGCGTCGTTTTCGGTTGCGCCTGGCCGCCGCTGGCGGACGCCGCCGGCTGCAACGCGGCGCGGAATTTGTCGCGTTTCTCCTGCCCGTCCTTGCAGGCCAGGTCGAACGCGCGGCGGCGGGACAGGTCCTCGACGACCTTGGCGCGGACGGCTTCCAGCTTGGGCAGCTCGCTCGGTTTATGTGCGACGAAACTTATGACGTAAACGCAATCANGCCCTTTGGCGGTCTTGCACGGGTCGTCGGCGTTGAGTGAGAGCGCGGCTTTCTGAAAACCGCCGCTGGCGAATTTCAGTTCGTCCTTGGCGCTGAAAAAGTCGGTGTCCGCCAGGGCCAACCCGTGCTGTTTGGCGACCGTTTCGATGTCCGGCCGTTTCTGGTCGGGGAAACGCGGATCGGGCAGCACCTCCTCGCGGATGCGGTCGGCCAGGTCGGTGGCCATCTTCATCGCTTTGGGCAGCGCGATCTCGCGGCGCAGGTCGGCGCGCACGGCCTCTAGAGGCTTGACGGTTTTGGTTTTCGGATCGGTGAAGGCCGCCTTGTGTTTCTCGTAGCGTTCCTTGATCTCCTGTTCGGTCACCTCGATCTTCGGCAGGAAATGGTCCGCGCTGAGCTTCAGATAACGGACTTTGACCCGTTCCGGGATGCGGTAGTTTTCCTTGTTCTTTTCAAAGTCCTCCTGAATGTCCTTTTCGGTGAGCTTGACCTGCGCGACATAGTTGCTGGAGCTGAAAATGGCAACGGCGATGGCGATCTTGTCGTTGGCCTCCTCGTAGTCCTGCTTCACGTCGAGGGAAGTCACCTTGGCCGTGCTGGCGACCACCTCGCGCAACTGATCCACAGCGAGTTGTTCGCGGATGATCTCTAGGAAGTCGTCCTCGTCCAGGCCGAACCACGGCAGCGTCTCCCTAGTGAACCGCCGATACAGGGCCGGGTCGAAACGGTCCTCCCGTTGGAAGGCCGGCAGTTGGTGGATGAACTCCACCGCGCGCGCCTGCGGCACATGAAGCCCCAGCGCCTGGGCCTTGTGCCGTTGCAACAGGTTCAGCCACGCCGCCCGCTCCATCTCCTGCCCGGAGCGCCGGAAATCCACGATCTGGCCGGTGCGAAAGTAGTGAAACAACGCGACGGCCCGCTGCGCGTTCATCCAGTCTTCGGGTGCGACGGCTTTGCCATACATCTTGCCCGGACTCGCCAGCCGCGCGTGACGACGACCCTCCTCGCCGGTTATGGCGCCCCAGAACACAAACGTGATGATCACCACCACCGCGAGCACCGCGAAGATGACCTTCTGATGTCTTCGGAAAATGTGCAGCATAAAGGCCGCCGAAATTAACGAGGGCAGCCGGACCGGTCAATGAAAAAGGCCGCGATTGTCACCTCGTTTTCAGCGTTGGGCTTTGCTGCAATTCGGTGTTTGGACGGGAATGCCTGGCCCCCCGCTGTTCGCGTGAGCCGGAATGAATCGGCGGTGCGCTGCTCGGAAGGCATCGCCTCTCACCCGACCACGATCACCGAGCGTCCGGTCGGACGATGTCACGGTTTGGCCAAGAACCACGTCCGCGCCAGCGGGTCGCTCTTGAAGAACCCCAGAAGCAGGCTGGCGACCTTCTGCCGGCCAGCGTTGCTCGGATGCGTCCCGTCGTGCGGGGTCAGGTCGTCGCGCGTCCATGTCAGGCCGTCCTTGCGCGCCTTCGTTCCATCAGCCCAGAGATACGGCCCCCAAAGCAGCAACGGCGCGCGAACCTCGCCGCGCGTGGGATCGTAGTTGAGCTTTGGTTCACCCTTGATCTGATCGAGGATCAGCCAGCGCATGGCGAACGCGGTCTCGTAGGCATACGGCTCCGGGTTCAGCGGCGTGGTGGCGTAGCCGGCGTAGATGCGGCTGGACAGGTAGGCCACGCGCAAGTTGGGAAACTTCTTCTTCAGCAGGTTCAGCACCGTCGCGACGTCGGCCTGGAGTTTTCGGGCGTGCTCCGGGAATGGCTCGATGGGGCGCGCGTTGGCTTGTTTGATCCAAGCCACTTGCACCTGTTGCGGCGTCACGCCGGCTTTCTTCATTCGTTCGTCCACAGTCCGCCAGACGTTGTTGTCGGGCGACTCCGCCCAACGCGCCGCGGTCTGCCCGCCCTGCGCGCCATCCACGATCACCAGGTTCGGCGACTTTTGCGCATCGGCGTCGGCAATCTGTTTGAAAACCGAGAACTCTTGTGTCGTGTTCGACATGCCGACAGAGAGCAATACGACTTTGCCGTCTGCCGCCGGCTGTCCGTCTGCGTCGAGCGGACGGATTTTCGCAAGCTCCTTTTTCGCGGCCCTGGGGTCGCAGGCGGCGTCCGGCACCTGCGACACGCCATAGGCCAGCCGCAGGGCTGT
>JAOACV010000218.1 GCA_026417675.1 Verrucomicrobiia bacterium | reverse complement strand
CTGCTACAAGAAGCTGTTGGAGACCGACGCGCAGATCGTCATGATCGTCGGCGCGCCGCTGTTCCGGCCGTTGCATTTGGAGGCGGTCGTCAAGGCCGGCAAGCACGCGTTCATTGAGAAGCCAGTAGCCGTTGATCCGCCCGGCTGCCGGCGGGTCATCGTGGCGGGTGAAGAGGCAAAGAAGAAAGGCCTCGTCATCATCTCCGGCACCGAGATGCGGCACGACTTCAATTACCGCAAGACCCACCAAGCGGTCGCGGTCGAGAAGGCGCTTGGCAGGCTTTACGCCGGGCGCGTGTCGTTCTGCATCGCGCATATGTTCTCCCGCCAGCCGATCAATCCCCGGAACGGCGACGACCTCGTGCGGACGTGGCAGAACTGGATTGCGCTGTCGGGCGACCATCTCGTCGAACAGCACGTCCACAACATTGACGTTGCCAACTGGTTCTGCGGCCGGCCGCCGGTGAGCGCCGTCGGCTTCGGCGGGCGCGCGCGCCGCAACGCGGGCGACATGTATGACTTCTTCAGCGTGGACTACGACTACGGCGACGGTGTGCACATCCATTCGATGTGCCGACAGGTGGACCGTTGCTGGAACTGGGTCGGCCATGACTTCGTCTATGAAAAGGGCCACACGGACGGCAAAGACCATCCGCATCCGAAACAGTCGCCCATCCCCGCGGATCTGCCGGAGGGGCCGAGCAGCCATCATCAGGAGCAGATTGACATGCTCTACTATGCCAACAAGCCGGAGCCGCTCGACCAGGCGCGCGCCGTCGCCGAGTCCTCCGCCGCGGCGATCATGGGCCGCATCTCCGCCTACACCGGCCAGCAGGTGACCTGGGACGAAATCATGGGCGACCCCAACAAGAAGCCCGAACTCTACAACCTGACGTTGAAACCAACCGCTGAGGATTTCGAGAAGGGCGCGGTCGAGATTCCCAAGCAGGGCGTCGTGCCCGTGCCGGGCAAGGCGTGAGTGTAACAGGCGCTTCCCACAGCGGCGCGCCCGTGGTTCAAGCACCGGCGCAGGCAATATGTGTAACGGCTACGACGGGAGGATGCGGTATTTGACGCCGACGGGGGCGCGGACGGCGGGCTTGCATCGGCCCTGCTCGACCTGCCACTCGATGGTGATGTCGCCTTGCGGGGTCGGGATGGTGCCGCGCGCCCATTCGAGGCCGCAGGGTTGCGGGCGCACCTCGAACTCGCGCCAGCCGGCGGCGGTGGGACGCGCGCCGAGGATTTGGGTGGTGAGCAGATACGTCGGGCCGGCGGACCAGCCGTGGCACCAGCTCGCGTCGGGGGACCACTCCTCCCACCACGTCGTCGCGCCGGCGTCGAGCATCCATCGCCACCGCGTGCGGATGTAGTCGAGCGCGAACGCGTGCCACCCGACGCGATGCAGCGCGCCGAGCAGGTAGAACGAGAAGCAAGGCGAGCCGCACGGGACGATGCCCTCCGGGTCGCGGCTTGGATCATCGCCGCAGACGGCTTCGAGCACGGAGGGCTGGAGCAGGGACGGCGCGATGTCGAAGAGCACGGCGAGCGCGTTGGACTGCTGGCTGATGACGGCGCTCTTCTCGTCGCCGACGCGGCAGTCCACGTAGGCTTGGCGCTCCGGGTTCCAGAACTGGCGGTGGAACGCCGCCTTGACCTCGCGGGCTTGGGCGCGGTAACGGATGGCCAGTTCGCGGGCGTTGACGATCTCGGAGAACGAGCCGGCCAGTTCGAGCGCGCGGCAGTAGAGCGCGTTGAGCGCCGCCTGTTCGCCTCGCTGGTCGAGCCGCGCCCAGTCAATAAAGACCCAGCCTGGCGTCCCGGCGAGCAGTTTGCTCGGCGAGACGTAGCGGGCGAACCATTTCAGGACGAGCTGCATTTTCGGATACAGTTCGCGCACCAGATCCGCGTCGCCGGTCAGCCAGTAGTAGTCCCAGAGCGCGTGGATCCACAGCAGCGTGAAACTCGGCAGTTTGCGGTTCGGGAACGTGGTCGGATAAACGCCGCAGAGCGAACCGTCCTCGGCCTGGGATTGCGCGAGCAGCCGCAGGCAACGCCTCATGAGCGCGGTGTCGCCGAACGCGACGGCGTTGACGAGGAACTCGACGCGCGCGTCGGCCCACGACATGGCGCGCTCGCGCCACGGGCAGTCGGTGTAGGCGTCCTCCATGTTGAGCTGCACGGTGTAGGCGCCGACCTGCCAGATGCGGTCCAGCAGCGGATCGTTGCACTCGAAACTGCCGCGCGCCTCGACGGGGTAGGTGGAAAAGTTCAGCGCGACGCGCTGGATCACAACCGGCTCGGCGGCTTTGCGGCAGTCCACTTGCAGGTAGCGGAACGCGCGCTTCTCGAACGGCTCCCAGGTCTGCTCGCCGGCGCGCGTGATCAATCGGTCAGCGCAGGCGGTCTCCTGGTAGTTTGGCTTCAGCACGCCGTCGTGGAGCCGCTCGCCGTAGCCGATGTCGAGGATCGCGCCCGCCGGCGCTTGCACGCGCAGGCGAGGATAGCCAACAACCTCGCGGCCGAAGTCCAGCAACGCGAACTGACGCGGCGCGAGTGTGACGGGCAGGTCGCCTTCCAGCCGCAGGCCCGGCCGGTGTTCGGCGAACTCCATCAGCAGCGCCACGGCGCGCTCGCTGCCGCCGCCGAAACGATCGTCGGGGCCGGCCGCATCGGCAAGCCGTTGCCACGAATGAGTTTCAGGCCCGGCGTTTCTCTCCGGCGGAAACACCTCTTCGAGCGTCGCGCCGATGTCCAGGGGCTTCGACGGACGATACGGCCCGCTGACAGTCCATTCGTGCGCGCCGGTCGCCGACGCCGGGTCCGGATCGGCGGACGGTTCGGCGGCGCGCGGCAGGCGGTGGGCGCCGCCGAGGAAACGCACGGCGGCCTTCCAGTGATGGCTTCCTTGGAGTAGCTTGAGCAGCAATTTGTTCCAGCCAGCGCGCAGCGACAGCTTGACGGCCTGGCGCCCGTGGATAAGCGCCGGCACAACGGGTTCGTCATTGACCCAGAGTTTCAACGCCTGCGCAGTGATCAGTTCCAAGCGGACTGTCTGAGGTTCCGCACACTGGACGAAGGTCCGGGCGTAGCCGACCTGATGGCCGGCCATCGTGTGGCCGGTGCGAAAGAACTTCTGCAGGTCAATGACCTCGACCGGGTCGAGCGACTCGGTCTCGCCGGAGGCGATCACGCGCGCGCCGCCGATCTCGGTCTCGCGCAGGAAGGGGATTTCGCGGCGTTCGAGGTTGGGCCACGGGTCGCAGGGCGGCTTGCCGATGACAACGGCGGGCGACCAGCCGGCGTCGTGAAAGCCCGGCTCGGTCCAGCCGGCCATTTCGCGGCGCGCGTCGAAGACCTCCGGGTAATCCAGTTGCGCGCGCATCCGGGACAAGTCGCGGAACCAGGCGTCGCTGGGGCGCGCGCGCCACTGGTCGTCGCTCCACACATTGAGCGCGCTGCACTCGAAGAGGAAGCCGGCGCGGCCGAGGATGTAGCTGAAGGTGCTTTCGCCGTAGTGATGGACGAGCGCGGCCAGGGCGTTCTCGCCGACGCGCAGGTGGCGCGCGATGTCGAGTTCGTCGTAACTCTGCCAGCGCGGGTCGCAGCGGGCCGGGCCGCGGCAGACGAGCTGGCCGTTGATCCAGAAGATGTAGCGCGAGTCGGCGGTGAGCCGCGCGATGACGCGCGAGGGGACGTGGGTGAGATTGAGTCTGCGGCGGAAATGCGCGTAGGCGTTGCGCGGCGTTGTCTCGCCGTCGGTCCAGATCCATTGTCCGAGCCAGGTCATGGTGCGTGAAACGTGAAACGTGAAACGTGAAACGGGACTCGTGCTTGGTGAGTCGCGCCTTTCCCTATACGACCGGCGGGCGGGAATTACAATGCTTCAGCACGCCTCGTTTGGCGCGGCGTCGAGCAACTCGCGGATTCTGCGGGCCAGCACGTCCGGCGCGAACGGTTTTTGCAGGAAGGCGCTCCCCGGCCTGATCGCGTCCTGCCGAACGATGTCGTGGTCAGCATAACCGGACATATAGAGGATCTTGGTCTCGGGGCGCACGCGGGCCAGGCGATCGGCCAGTTCGTAGCCGTCAAGGCCGGGCATGACGATGTCGGTCAGCAGCAGGTGGATCGGCCCTTTCTGCCGGCCAGCCAGCGCGAGCGCTTCGGCCCCGTCGCGCGCGATGAGCACGGCGTAGCCGTTGCGGCGGAGCACTTCGCTGACCAGGTGGCGGACGGTGTCCTCGTCTTCGGCGAGCAGGACGGTCTCCGTGCCGCGCGCGGGTGGCGCCGCCGGCGGCGGGAGCGAGACCGGCTCGGCCGGCTGGTCCACGCGGGGCATGTAGATCACAAAGGTGGTGCCGCGGCCAGGCTCGCTCTGGACGTGGATGTGGCCGCCGCTTTGGTTGACGATGCCATAAACGATGGACAGACCCAGGCCGGAGCCCCGGGCGCGGTCCTTGGTGGTGAAGAACGGCTCGAACACGTGCGCCATGGTTTCCGGGTCCATCCCGATGCCGGTGTCGGTAACCGTCAGGGTCACGTAGTCGCCGGCGGTCAGGCCAACGTGTTGCTGCGCGGCGGCCTCGTCCAGCGCGCAATTGGCGGTTTGGATGACCAGCCGGCCGCCGCCGGGCATGGCGTCGCGGGCGTTGAGGGCGAGGTTCATGACCACCTGGCCGAACTGACCGGGATCGGTCTTGATGGAGCCGAGGTCCTCGGCGGTTTGGACAACCAGTTCGATGTTCTCGCTGATGAGTCGCCGGAGCATTTTGCTGACGGCCAGGACGACCTCATTGAGGTTGATGACTTTGGGCTGGAGAATCTGCCGGCGGCTGAAGGCCAGCAATTCGCGTGTCAGATCGGCGGCCCGCTCGCCCGCTTGGAAGATCTCCTCCACTTCCTTGTGATAGGGGCTTTCCTTGGGCAATTGCTCCAGCAACATCTCGCTGTAGCCCAGGATGGCCATCATCATGTTGTTAAAGTCGTGGGCGATGCCGCCCGCGAGCCGGCCAATGGCTTCCATCTTCTGGGACTGGCGCAGTTCCTCCTCGAGTTGTTTGCGGCGGGTGATGTCCACGACCGTGCCCTCGATGCGTTCGATCTGGCCGTTCGCGTCGAGCACGCTCCGGGCGTGCATGGAAACCCAAATCCTGGCCCCGTCTTTCCGCACGAACTGGGTCTCAAAGCGTTGCACCACGCCGTGCTGCCGCAACAGACGCAGAAGTTCGGCGCGGTCCTCGGCGCGCGCATAGAGTTGGCTCCCGATATCGGTGACGGCGGCCATCATTTCCGCGGGCGACTCGTAACCGAGCATTCGGGCCAGGGCGCCGTTGGCAGTCAGGAAGCGGCCGTCGGGCGTGGCTTGGGAGAGGCCGACGACGGCGTTCTCGAAGA
>JAOACV010000217.1 GCA_026417675.1 Verrucomicrobiia bacterium | reverse complement strand
CTGGAACGGCAGTCTCGGTCCGATGCCCGGCGCGACGCCCGGTGGTGGCGGCGCGAAAACGGTTTTTGCCAGATCGGTCGTCGCCTGCTCGCCCGGCTCCAGCCAAAGCCGATACGTCGCGCAGATGTCTTCGCCCAGGTAGGGTCGCGGCGCGGCCAGGAAGACCTTCGCGCCGCGCTGGGCCGCCTCGACCGCTGCTGCGACGCCGGCCGATCCGCCGCCCACCACGACCACATCAACGTCGTGCAAGATCGGCAACGACCGACCGGGTTGCAAAACCTCGCCCGCGGACAGCCAGGCGGGAGCGGTCAGGATTGCGCCGGAAACAAACATGGAGAAGAAAAGGCGATTTTTCATAAGCGGTTCAGTGTTTGGAAGCTGCATCGCGCGCGAGCATGAACCAGAAGCCGGCGTTGCGCAATAGGGTTCCTGTCTGGCATCCGCCGCCGCCTCCACTTCTGCCTTCCGCCACGCGCGCGCCGCCGCGCGTTTTTCCTTGTGCTTTGCCCGCTGCAGGCATACAGCTTCCGGCGACGGATCGTGAGTTACTGGGATGAGACAAGGCGCATGTGGCCGCCGGGAGCGCGAGTGTCGCTCGCGCCCTGGGTCGTCACGGCGTTCTGGATAGTGGTGGCGGCGCTGCTGCTCTGGACGGCCATTTACACGGTGCCGGCGGACGCCGTCGGCGTGGTGCAGCGCTTCGGCAGGTATGTGCGCACGGACGAACCTGGGCTGCGGTTCAAGATCCCTTACGGCGTGGAGACGGTGACGATTGTGCCTGTGCGCCGGCAGCTCAAGCTGGAGTTTGGCTTCTCGACCCGGGGTGCGACCAACCCGTATCAATACAGCCGCGAGCCCGAACAGGAGAAATCCATGGTCACCGGCGACTTGAACGAGGTGCTGGTGGAGTGGATCGTCCAATATCGCATCGCCGACCCGAAGCGGTTTCTGTTCGACGTGCGCGACCCGGAGGAGACGCTTCGCGCCGCCGCCGAGGCGATGATGCGCGAGGTGGTCGGCGACCGCACGGTGGACGAGGTCCTCACCATAGGCCGGCAGGAAATCGAGGTCGAGAGCCGCTCGGCGCTCCAGAAACTGGCCAAACAATACGAACTCGGCACGAGCATTGACCTGATCCAGCTCAAGAACGTCAACCCCCCGCGACAGGTGCAGGCCTCCTTCGACGAGGTCAATCAGGCGCAGCAGGAGAAGCAGCGCGCCATCAACATTGCCAACGGCGAATATAACAAGGTCGTGCCGCGCGCCCGGGGCGACGCCGAGCGGTTGATCGCCGAGGCCAAGGGCTACGCCCTGAAGCGGGTCAACGAAGCCGAGGGCGACGCGGCGCGTTTCAACGCGGTGTTCGAGCAATACCGCAAGGCGCCGGAGGTGACGCGGCAGCGGATTTATCTGGAGACGATGACCGAGGTGTTGCCGCAGATGGGACGCAAAATCATCGTGGATGACAAAGGCCAGCAGGTGTTGCCGCTGCTGCAACTGCCGGCGGAGAGGGAGGAGAAGCGATGAACCCCCGCGCCATCCTCCGATCCGTCGCCGTCGTCATCGTGCTCGTCGCGCTGGCCGTGCTGTTTCAACTCTGCTGCTACACCGTTTCCGAAACCGAACAGGTCATCATCACCCAGTTTGGCCGTCCCGTCGGCGCGCCGGTGCGCGAAGCGGGGTTGCACTTCAAACTGCCGTTCATTCAGGCCGTCAACCGTCTCGACAAGCGCATCATCGAATGGGACGGGCGGGCCAGCGAGATGCCAACCCGCGACAAGCTCTACATCATCGTGGACACCTTCGGCCGCTGGCGCATCAGCGATCCGTTGCAGTTCTTCACCCGCCTGCGCGACGAACGCAGCGCCCTCTCCCGGCTTGACGACATCATTGGCAGCGAGGTGCGCAACGCGGTCGCCAACCACGACCTCATCGAGATCATCCGCACCAACAAGGACCGCAAGCCGGCAATTGACACCACGCTCAGCCCCGACGGCACGCGGACGACCCTGTTGCTGCCGATTAGCGTGGGCCGCGCCGCTGTCGAACAGGAGGTGGTCAGGAAAGCCGCGCCGAAGCTGAACGACTTTGGCATCGAGCTGATTGACGTGCGGTTCATGCGGATCAACTACAACCCGCGGGTCAGCGAGAAAATCCACGAGCGCATGATCAGCGAGCGCCAGCAGATCGCCGCGCGATTCCGCTCCGAGGGCGAGGGCGAGGCCGCCAAGATCGCCGGCAACAAGGAGCGCGAGTTGAAACAGATCGAGTCCGAGGCCTATCGCGAGGTGCAGAAGCTCCGCGGCGAGGCCGACGCGAAGGCGACGGAGATCTACGCGCGCGCTTACAATCAGAGTCCGGAGTCGGTGGAGTTCTACAAGTTCCTGCGGACGATGGAGACCTACCAGAAGACCCTCACCAACAGCACGCTCATCCTCTCCACCGACAGCGAGTTGTTTCGCTATCTCAAACAGGCGTCGCCGGCGGCCGCGCCGGCCAAGGCGCGCTAGCGCCGCCGCGTTCGCCGCAGCAGAATCAGCCAGACCAACCCGCTCCCGAAAAGCGCCGCCGCCACCGGCTCCGGCACCAGCACCGCCACTGTCGCCAGATAGCCGACCGTGGACCGGGTGATTCGGGTGGCGAACTGGTAGTCAATGAAACCCGGCGTGTCCACGCTGTCAGTGAGTTTGTGATAGTTGGTGTTGTGCGCCCAACCGCCCTCGATCAACAAGCAGGCGTGAAACCCCTGCCACCCAAACGGCGCGTGATCACTCACATCCCATTGGCCGAAGATCGAGGCCGTCAAACCCTCGCCATACGCCGCGATGGCGTCGGCCAGCGCCTGCTTCAGCGGCAGCGCCGCCGCGCGACCATAGATCGAGGCGGTGTTGCCGCCCAGATGGTTGTAGCCGATCATGTCAAGCGAAATCATCGCGCGGATGTCGTCGCTCCAATGCTCGCTCGCATAGTCCTGGCTGCCGAACAAGCCCTGTTCCTCGCGGTCGAAGGCGATGAACACCAGCGACGCCTCAAACTCGTATTGCGAGAGCACCCGCGCCGCCTCCAGCACCCCCGCCACGCCGCTGGCGTTGTCGTCCGCGCCCGGATTACCCACGGAATCATAATGCGCTCCCACGATGTAAAACTGGCTGGCGCGGCTTGTGCCGGGCAACACCCCGACGACGTTGTAGTAGGTGTTCCCGTTGTAGGGAAAGGGGTCCAGGCTTGTCTGCAAACCGTAACTCACGAACTGATTGTAGATGTTCGCCTGCGCCAGGTCGTGCTGCGCGCCGCCAAGCCCGCGATTGTCGCCGTTGTGCGCGTAGAGCAGGTTGTCCAGGTAGAATTGATAACTGCTCTGGCTGACTTGATTGACGATGTCCGAGACGAGACCCGCCCGCGTCTCCGCAAGCGCGCACGTCCACAGCGTCACGAATAGGATCCACAACTTCGCCTGGCGTCTCATCAAAATCTCCCTTTGCGGCGGACGCCTCGCCTCCTACCACAAACCCCCTCCGCCGTCAAACTTCCCACAGTGGCGAAGACACAGGTGCTGCGCGAAGCGGTCTTAACGCGGCCTCGATCATCCGACACAAGACCGATTCAATAACCATCAACCAGGACCCGGCCATAGCGCAGCAAACGCTTCTGCGTCTGAAAACGTGGTTGCCGGCAACTTCCGGCGGGCTACGATGGGGGCCGCTATGAACCGACTGATCATTTTTTTCGCCGTCTCGATTCTCCCGATCACCACTTCACTCGCCGGCACGCCGGCGGAACTGGATCGCTACAACGTCATCTGGAACACGCCGAGCCGGAACGCCGCTGGCTCGATGCCCATCGGCAACGGCGAGGTTGGCCTCAACGTCTGGGTCGAGGAAGGCGGCGACCTGCGCTTCTACATCGCCCGCACCGACGCTTGGAGCGAGGCGCCGCGCCTGCTCAAGCTCGGCGGCGTCCGCGTGTCGCTGACGCCCAACCCGTTCACGAAAGGCGCGCCGTTCCGGCAAGAACTCAAGCTGCGTGACGGCCGCATCGAGATCACAGCGGGCGAGGTGAGGTTGAAGGTGTTCGTGGATGCAAACGCGCCGGTCATCCACGTCGTCGGCGAAAGCCGGCAGCCACTTGGGGTCAAAGCCGCGCTGGAATGCTGGCGCACGGAGAAGAAGGTGCTCACGGGCGGCGAGCTTGGCTCCAGTTGGACGATGCAGGCCGCGCCGCCGGAGATCGAGGTGTGGGAATCGGCGGACGTGGTGAAAGATGCGGGTGACGCGGTGATATGGTATCACCGCAACGAACATTCCTGCGTGCCGCTGACGCTGAAGCATCAGAGCTTGGAGCAGTTCGCACATCTGGTGAAGGACCCGATCCTTCACCGCACCTTCGGCGGCTCGATGACGGCGGCGGGGTTTGTAAAAGACGGCGCGAGTGCGTTGAAATCGCCCGGGCCGGTGAAGAATTTCGCCCTCCGCATCGCGACCCACTCGGCGGTAACGGACACGCTGGCCGCATGGGAGAAGCAACTGGCCGACATCGCTGCGGCGTCAGCCGATCCAATTGCCGCACAAAAAGCAACGGCTGCCTGGTGGAATGCGTTCTGGGATCGCAGTTGGATTTTCGTCGAAGGCGACCAAGCCGCTGCCGCCGCGTTGCCGGCGAACCAGCACCCGCTGCGCCTCGGCGCCGACAGCGGCGGCGGCAACAAGTTCCGCGGCGCGATGAGCCGCGCGACGGTCTTCGGGCGGGCGTTGGGCGACGCGGAGATCGCGGCGCTCGCCGCCGGCAAGCCGGACGATGCCGCCGCCGTCACGAACGGCAAACTGGCCGGCTGGAGGTTCAGCGGCGCGCCCGAGGGCGCGAAGGTCGTCGGTGAGATGAAGTTCGAGAAGCAAGGCGCGATGTTCTGTGGCGGCCATATCGAGATTCCACACTCACCCGCGCTGGCCTTCACGAACAGCTTCACGCTCGAAGCGTGGATTCGGCCCGACACGAACGCGAGAGCGGCGCGCATCTTCGACAAGCTCACGGCGGGCAAAGGCGACGGGTTTCTCTTCGACACGCATCCGGGCCGCAGCCTGCGGTTCATCGCCGGCCAGCACACGATGGCCGTCAACGACGTGCTCCAGCTTGGCGCGTGGAACCATGTCGCGGCGGTCTATGACGCGGCGGCGGAGGGACGGCGGATTTATCTCAACGGCAAGCTGCTGAAGGCCGAGGGCGGCGGCGGCATGGAGCAGCCGACGCCGTCGGTGGTGACGCGCGCTTACGTGCTGCAGCGTTGGATGACCGCGTGCGCCGGGCGCGGCAACTTTCCGATCAAGTTCAACGGCTCGATCTTCACCGTGGACCCGAAGCTGACCGACCCGAAGCAGCAGTTCAATCCCGACTGGCGGCGATGGGGCGATTGTTTC
>JAOACV010000216.1 GCA_026417675.1 Verrucomicrobiia bacterium | reverse complement strand
TACCACCTCGTTGCTGCCAAGGTTGAACACGTCGCCGTTTCCTGCCTCACCGGCTGTTTGCCGAGCGCGTTCGATTCATCCGCGCGATCAGCGATTACTTCAACCTCGCGCTTTTGCTGCTCATCACGGCGCGGGAAACAGGATGCGGTTCCGCGAAGACTTTGACATCGCAGGGGCGCGGGGCTTTGTGGCCGGGCTTTCCCGCGAGGGCTTCACGATTGACCTGGCCTGCCAGTTGGCGAAAGACCCCCTGCGCGTCGGCACCATCACGCTGGACATCAGCCTGCCACCTGGCATTCCCGCGCCGCGCAAAGAAGCTGTTAAACGAGCTGCGCTTCAGTGCACGGTGAGAAACACGCTCCGGGAAACGACGGCGGCGGACGTGGAAATCGCATGAGGAACCTGCGCGCATTGCCTGCGAGTTGCGAGGCGGGCCGCTTGACTTTCGCAGGAGGGTTGATAGTCTCGCCGCCGGTTTCGCGAAGCATGTTCGTGGCGTGAAAGCGTTTCGCCTTGTTTTCGGCCTGCTGATGATCAGCGCGCTGCTCGCGCTGATGTTTCACCAGCACGACGTGGGCGAGCATCACGATGGGGCCGGCGACGCCGATTCGCGCGAGCAATGCCCGGCCAAGGCATGGCACGCAGGCGCGGTGCAGGCGACGACGGTTGTTGCCGAAACTCCCGCCGCGCCGGTCGTCACCATCGCCGCCATCCGTCCCGCTGCCTTCCCGGTTTCTGAGACGCGACCGCAAGCTTTCCTCCCCCGCGGTCCGCCGTCGGCCACCTCCATCTAGCCGCCGTCAGAAGAAAACTTCGCGCGCCGCTGCGGCGCCGCGTCGTTTCGTTTGGCGGTGGCCCATCCATTTGTCGTTGTCGTCGTCGTGTGAACGTGAACCGTTGAAAGGAACTGATCGTGAAAGCATTTCAATTTTCGTGGGCCAACGGCGTGACGCTTGCGCTAGCCATGGCGGCTGGCGTCGCGGATGAGCCGGTGGATCTCAAACAGGTATTGAAACAAATCCAAGAGTTGCGCGCGGAGCAGCAGCGGCTCCAGCAAACCATCGCCGCGCAGCAACAGACCATCGAAACACTGCAAAAACAGGTGGCCGCCGCCGAGGAGAAACAGAAGCTCGCTGCGGAGGCTGCGGCGGTGGCAACATCGCCGCAGACCCCTCAATCGCCTTCCCTCCACCCTCCGCCCACGTCGTCCTTTCGCATCGGCGGCGGGCGCGCCTACATGGACATCAGCACAGACGTGCTGGTGGCGGGCGGGTGGTCGTCGGAGCCGGGCATCAAACACGCGCATGAACACGAGCACGAAACCCACCGTTACGGCGACGGCACGTTGCCGCGCGGGCATCACGACCCGCAAGGCTCCGGCTTCACGCTACAAGGACTGGAATTGGCGTTTCAGGGCGCGGTGGACCCCTATGTGCGCGGCGACGTGTTCGTCTCGATGAACGTGGACAACCACGGCGAGACGACGGTGGAGCTGGAGGAAGCCTACCTGACGACGTTGCAGATGCCGTGGAATCTGCAACTCAAAGGCGGCCAGTTCTACACGGAGTTCGGCCGGCTCGGCACGTCCATGCCGCATCCGCACACGTGGGACTTCGTGGACCAGCCGGTGATTTGGAGTCGCATGTTCGGCCCGGACGGCCTGCGCAATCCCGGCGCGCGGGTGTCGTGGCTGGCGCCAACGCCGTTCTATCTGGAGCTGTTCGGCGCGGTTCAGAACTCCAAGGGCGAGAGCGCCTACAGTTTCATGAACACCGAGGAGGACGAATTCGCGGGCCGGACGCTGACGGACCGCGACTACGAGCGCGCGGAGGACTTGCTCTACAGCACACGCTTGCAATCCAGCTTCGATCTGACTAGGGAGCACACGATCTCGGTGGGCGCGTCGGCCGCGTTCGGACCGAACCCGACGGGCGAACACGCGCGCACAAGCATCCACGGCGCGGACTTCTACTGGAAGTGGCGGCCCACACAACACGACCACGGCTGGCCGTTCGTCAAATGGACCACCGAGGCGCTCTGGCGCGACTATGACCTCGCGCCGCAGGTGCGGGGGCATCACCACGAGGGAGCAGAACCCGAAATCGAAATCCTGCCCGGCGAGAGCCTGCGGGATTGGGGCTTTTACAACGAAGTCGCTTGGGGCTTCAAGCGGCCGTGGGTCGCGGCCTTTCGCGTGGACTACGCAAGCGGCTACGACAACTCCGACCCGCTGTTGAACCAGCGCTGGCGTTTCTCACCGAATCTGACCTACTACTTCAGCGAGTTCTCCAAGCTGCGCCTCCAATACAATGCCGACATGGCGAAGCACTTGGATGATCAGATCGCTCACGGACTGTGGGTGCAGTTTGAGTTTCTGCTCGGCAGTCACGGGGCGCATAAGTTCTGAATCGCAAGGCGTATTGCGTCATACGTAACCCACGGAGGATAACCATGAAACGCATGCTGACACTTCTCATCGTGGCGCTGGTGGTTTCGCCCGCGCACGCCGCAAGCAAACTCAATGTCGTCGCGACGTTGGAGGACCTCGCTTCCATCGCGCGGTTCGTCGGCGGCGACGACGTGGCCGTCACCGGCCTTTGCCACGGCGGGCAGGACGCGCACTTTCTCGACGCGAAACCGAGCTATCTGGTGAAACTCAACCGCGCCGACGTGCTGATCGAGAACGGCGGCGACCTGGAAACCGGCTGGTTGCCGCTGCTGGTGGACGGCGCACGCAACCGCCGCATCCTGCGCGGCGCGCCAGGCCGCGTGGTGGCCTTCGACGGCATTGAACCGTTGGAAGTGCCATCGAAACTCGACCGCAGCGAGGGCGACGTGCATCCACAAGGCAACCCGCATTTCACACTCGACCCCGCCAACGGCAAGATCATCGCCGCGACCATCTGCGGGGCATTTTGCGCCTGCGCCCCGCAAAACGCGGCTCGGTTCCGTGCGAACCTCGGGGCGTTCGAGAAGCGTCTCGACGAGTCCTTGACTCGGTGGACGGCGATGATGGCCCCGCTGAGAGGGCTGAAGATTGTGACGTTCCACCGCAACTTCAGTTACTTCGCGCGGCGGTTTGGGTTGGAGGTCGTCGGCACGCTGGAGCCGAAGCCGGGCGTGCCGCCGTCACCTAGTTATCTCGCGAACTTGATCGTGACGATGAAAACGGAAGGTGTGAAGTTGATCCTCGCCGAGCCATATCGTGACCTGAAGGTCGCGCAGTTCGCCGCGGAGAAATCCGGCGCAAAACTGTTGGTCGTGCCGACGGGCGTCGGCGGCAATGCCGATGGGAGCGACTTCTTCAGTTACTTCGACTGGCTGCTGGGCCAGATCGTGAGAACGGTCGGGTCATGAACTCGGAGCGTCAACTCTTGATCGAACTTCGCGACTGCGCCTTTGGCTACGGCGGCTCTGCTGTGGTGGAGGGTGTCCACTTCGGTTTGCGCCGCGGCGACTTCATCGCGGTGCTCGGCCCCAACGGCGGCGGCAAAACCACGTTGCTGCGCGGCCTGCTTGGCGTGCTCAAACCGGTCCGGGGCCAAGTGCGCCGCGCCGATGGGCTGAGCTTCGGCTACGTGCCGCAGCGCGAAGGCCTCGATCCGGTCTGGCCCGTCAGCGCGATGGAAGTCACGCTCATGGGCGCGTATCGCCGCGCGCGGTGGCGCATGGGGTTGCCGCTGCCACGCGCGGAAAGAGAGCGGGCCGTCGCGTGCCTCGCCCGGGTGGGTGCCGACGGGCTGCGGCGCAGGCTGTTCGCCGAACTGTCGGGCGGGCAGAAACAACGGGTGTTGATGGCGCGCGCGTTGATGACGCAGCCGGATGTGTTGGTGCTCGACGAGCCGGCCAGCGGGTTTGACCTGCCCGCGCAGCAAGAGTTGCTGGAATTGCTCCACCAGATGAACAAGGCCGACGGCCTGACCATCGTGATGGTCAGCCATCATTTTGCCGGACTGCAGCCGCTGGTAAGCGCGGTGAGTTGGGTCCATAAGCGGCGTGTCGAGTCAGGTTCGCCGGACCGGATGTTGACGCCATCCAAGATTCAGGAGGTGTTCTCGCCATGATCCAGACGCTTCGCGAAATCCTCGCGCCGGAATTCCTGCTGCACAACAGTGTCGTGGCGAGCCTGCTGGTTGGCTTCGTTTGTCCGCTGGTCGGGATGTTTTTCGTGCTGCGCCGGGCGGTGTTGCTCGGCGTGGCGCTGCCGCAGGTCTCCAGCGCCGGGGTGGCGCTGGCTTTCTGGCTGCACGCCCTCGGCATCCATGTGCTCGGCCACGACGAGACCGAGCGCGGCACGGCGCTGGTCGGCTCGACGGCGTTCACGGCGGTGGCGCTGGCGGCGCTGGCGCTGAGCGAACGGCGCGGCAGCGGCCCGGTCGAGGGCCGCACGGGCGCGGTCTATGCGGTGGCGGCAGCGCTGGCGGTCTTGTTCACGGCGCGCAATCCGAGCGGCGAATCGCACGTGACCAGCCTCCTAAAGGGCGAAATCGTGGCGGTTGCCGACGCGGACCTGCGGCTGTTGGCGGTGGTATATGCCGCGGTGATCTTGCTCGTCGCGGTCTTTCGACGGCAATTGGTCCTGGTGTCGTTCGACCGCAACATGGCTGAGACACTCATGCGGCGGCCGTGGGGATGGGACTTGATGCTCTACGGCGTGTTCGGCCTGACGATATCCATCGGCGTGATGATTGTCGGCCCGCTGACTCTCTTCGGCTTCCTCGTGCTGCCGGTGCTCGCCGTTCGGCCGTGGGCGAGCGGCCTCTTCAGCCTCGCCATCGCTTCTTCATTGCTCGGCGGTGTGACGGCCCTGGCAGGTTTCGCCCTCGCCTACCGCGCCGACCTGCCCGTCGGTCCGACAGACGTGGCGGTGGCCTTCGCCGTCTATGTGGCGAGCGCGGGGGCGCGGCAGGTCGCACGCAGTTAGCAACCGAATGGGGAATGGCGCACAGGAACCACAACACTCACGATCGCGAGTGTTGTGGTCACATATTCCCAGACACCAGTTTCTTGCCCCGCACGCCGGGTGGGTCGAACAAGATTTGGCGCCGACCCGCTGCCTTCGGCCGGAAGTTGCTGAAGATGTTGTAATAGCCCGCCACCGGCGTCTTCGCGGCCATGAACACGACCGGCAGCGCGCTGATGAGCGCGCAGGTGGGTTTCACTGCGTGGTTGACGAGATGGCCGGTGCCAACCACCAACGCGAGCGTGATGAGCGGTTGATTGACGCCGTCGAACATCCGCCAGATGCGGGTGATGTCGTTTGATGAAGCTGAACCCGACCCCACATTACCGCGGGGGTAGTTTCACGATGGTCAGCCAGAATTCCTCGATGGTCTTGATGATCTGCAGAAACTGTTCCAGGTCCACCGGCTTGGTGACGTAGCAGTTGGCTTGGAGGTCGTAGGCTCTAAGGA
>JAOACV010000215.1 GCA_026417675.1 Verrucomicrobiia bacterium | reverse complement strand
GAGTGGTGCGGCATCGCCTTCCAGCTCACCAACATCCTACGCGACGTGCGCGAGGACGCGCAGATGGGCCGGATTTACCTGCCGCTGGAAGACCTGCGGCGTTTTGGCGTGACCGAAGAACAGATTTTGACCGCGCAGCCGCCGGCGGCGTTTGTGGACCTCATGCGATTCGAATCGCAGCGCGCGCACGATTACTACGAAAAGGCGCGCCCGCTGCTGCGCCTGATCCACGCCGACAGCCGCGAGGCGCTGGTCGCGTTGATGGAGATTTATCACACGCTGCTCAGGAAGATCGAGCGGGCCGGTTTCGACGTGTTCGCCCGGCGTGTAACCGTGCCGACTTGGAAAAAAATGCTGATCGCCGCCAAAAGCCTGTTGCCGCGGTAGCGCGATCCTCCCGAACTTCGCGGGAGAAGGTAATTTCTACGCACCCCCACTGTTCGGATCATCCTCGCCTATTGGGTCTACACCGCGTCGGGATTCGACGAACGAGCTTACGATGACGGCGCCGACTGCGCTTTTGGGGGACTCCCGCGTTGGTCGGAAGCCTCACACTGCCCGCGTTCCCCACAGGGCACGGTTTAGGCGCGTGGATAGTAGGACGTGTTCATGTTCCGCCGTGAGCCACGCCAGATTCGCCCAGTTCTTGGTGGCTGGGAACAAACCGGTTTTACGTGGACGCATGGTGGTAAAGGCGGTCAACGCGAGCTGGCGCATCCCAAGTTTCCGGGCTTCGTGCCGATCCACCGGCCACGAGGGCAACAACGCGCGGTTGGACACACGGCTTCGAGTTGGAGTCTATGTCGGCGGCGGCCAGTTGATCTATCCGCACTAACGCGACTTTCGGCACCCGCTGTAGAACTGTGGTTGTTGCTGTTGGAAGACTCCATAGCCGCAATAAGGCAACGCGGGATTCGGTGTTTCGACCGAATCCCGCGTTCTGACTGCACAGAGAATGTATCAACGGGTCACGCAAGAGACGTCGCGCACGCGCTTCTGGTCGCGGGTTTGCGTGGCCGTCGTCGTGCAAGAGCCGTCACGCAACCTTTTCTGGTCGCGCGCCTGCGTGGCCGTCGTGGTGCAGGAGCCGTCACGGAGGCGCGTTTGATCGCGCTGCTGAATACCGCCACCGTTGCCCCGTCCGCCGCCGCCACGCCCTCCCGCTTGCGTTGAAACGGTCAAACTCAGAGCCACAACTGTAGCTGCTACTAACCATCGTATCTTCATCTGCTTGGTCCTTTCATTGTGCAGAGATCGCTTCCGATCGAAGGAGCGAGTCCCTAACATTTCATGTCATTTCTCCTTACCTGAGCAACGTTCCACTTCTCTGCGGCATCGCCGCTCGGGGAACAAGACGAGCCGATTTCTCCACAGATTCCATTTTCTTCGGGAATTCGGACGCACGTTCGCACGAGTGAACGTGCGGGCTGACTTCGCATGGCTTTGTCCGGGATAGATTCTTCATAGGGCGCCGTTCTGTCACAGACGCAGCCACGCGAACGCGATTCGCGCCAAATAGACGACTCAGGAATGGTCGAACTACTTGAATGTCGCTTTCTCCTAAACAACCCGTGCGGCACGCATTATACTCGCCGCCATGAAATCATCCATCGTCCTCCTCGCATTGCTGCTCGCTACTGTCGCGGTCGCGCCCGCTGCTGACTCGACCCAGAACCGGCTCCGGCGCGCGGAGAGTTTCCTCGGCATCCACTTCGATTTCCACGCGAACACCGATTGCACCAACGTCGGCGCGAACACCACACCGGCGATGGTGGAGCACATCATCAAGCTGGTGCGCCCCGACTACATTCAGACTGACTGCAAGGGTCATCCGGGCCTGTCGAGCTATCCGACGAGGGTCGGCCACCGCGCGCCCGGCATCATCGGCGATCCGTTGCGCGTCTGGCGCGCGGTGACGGCGGCGCACGGCATCGGCCTTTATATGCACTATTCCGGCGTCTGGGACTCCAAGGCGATCCAGGACCATCCCGATTGGGCCGCCGTGAATGCAGACGGCAAGCCCAACGAACGCGCCATTTCGTTTTTCGGCCCTTACGCCGAGAAACTGCTCATCCCGCAACTACGCGAGCTGGCCGGCGATTACGGCGTGGATGGCGTGTGGGTGGACGGCGAATGTTGGGCGTCGGTGCCGGACTACGGCGAGGCGGCGCTGGCGGCCTTCCGCAAGGCCACCGGTATCACCAATGTCCCCCGCAAGCCGGGCGAGCCGAATTGGTTCGAGTTCTTGCAGTTCCATCGCGAGATGTTCCGCAGGTATTTGCGCCATTACATCGCGGCGGTGAAGAAGACCTATCCGCGTTTCCAGATTTGCAGTAACTGGGCTTTTGCGCATCCCATGCCCGAACCGGTCAGCGCGCCGGTGGATTTCCTTTCGGGCGATTTCTCGCCGCAGGACAGCGTCAACTCCGCGCGGCTCGCGGCGCGCTATCTGGCGTGGCAGGGCAAGCCGTGGGACTTGATGGCGTGGAGCTTCAGCACCAAGCCGACGCGCGCGCAGAAGACCGCCGTGCAGTTGCAGCGCGAAGCCGCCGTGGTGCTGGCGATGGGCGGCGGCTTCCAGGCTTACTTCACGCAAAACCGCGACGGCTCGGTGCGCCTGAACGAAATGCCCGTGATGGCCGAGGTCGCGAAGTTCTGCCGCGCCCGGCAGGCGATTTGCCACCGCGCGCAGGCCGTGCCGCAGGTGGCCCTCTTGTATTCGACTACCCACAGTTACCGCCGCACGCGAACACTTTTCTCCCCCGATCACACACCCATTGACGGCGCGTTGCAGGCGTTGCTGGAAAACCAGTGGTCGGTCGAGGTGCTCAGCGAACATCACCTCGCCGGGCGCTTGCGCGACTATCCGCTGATCGTGATTCCGGAGTGCGAGTATCTCGACGCCACGTTCCGGAACGGCCTCGTTGCTTACGTCAAAGCCGGCGGCAACCTGTTGCTCATCGGGCGGAGTGCGGCAAAACTGTTCGAGGGGGAACTCGGCGGGAAGGTCGAGGGCGAAAACAGGACCGTCGCGTATGGTCGGGGCAAGATCGCGTATTCGAACTTCAGCGGACACACTTATCTGCACAAGCGCCTGGAGGCCTTGCGATGTTCGCTGAACGACTTGGCGCGCCAGCTTTTCCCGAAGCCGATGGTGGAAGTGAAAGGCTCCAACGACGTGGACGTCTGCCTCGCGCGCAACCACGGCAAGCTGCTGGTCAACCTCATCAACACCGTCGGCCCGCACAAGACGCAATCCATCATCGAGACCATCCCGCCCGTCGGCCCGCTCGACATCACCCTCCGCCTGCCTCGCAAGCCCGCCGCCGTCACACTCGAGCCCGGCGCCCGTCCGCTAACGTGCGACTATCGCGATGGCGAACTGCGGCTCACCGTGCCGAAGGTCGAGATTCACGAGATCGTCACCGTGCAGACGAGGTGACGGGACCTCCACTGGCTGGCCAAAGAACGGCGGTTTGCAACCGCTGCATCGGGCGGCGGGGCTTGCCAAGCGTCGCTCCTTGTGGTGGGGCCCGGCGTTGGGATTGCTCCCGCGTTCTGGCGCGTCTCGGCTTGCCCATCGCGCACCTGGGCCTTCGCGCCTTGCACAGCGACCACGGAGGCGGGGACGGCTGCTGCTACAACCGCAAACTACCGCAGGTGAAAATCGCCGCTTTCTCCTCGCGGAAGGCGCCGTGGGCTTCTGGCGATATGTCACCGTCGGCGCAAACCCCGCCGCCTGTCCATCAGCGCCAAGGTTGGAGATATGCTGGCTTTTGCGCGTTGAGAGACTGGAAATAGCGGTGCAGGCTGTTAAAGTCCCCGCGCATTATGATCGAGATGACGGCCGCCACCGCGCGGTTTCTCAGTCCCGAACCCGAGGTGAAGCTGGTTAACAGCTTCGCGCGACCGTTCGACAACGCGATGGCCACGGCGCGCACATGTTATAGCGGCAAGGGCATCGTCACGGCCGAGCAGGTCGCGGCCCTCGATGAACGCGATGCGGCCAGGCGCGCGGCGCGGCTGAAAAAACGCGACGAACTGGCCGCCTCCCTTTTTCAAGCCGGCCATCACACGGTGTTTCAGCACGCGCACTTTCAGTTCGCGATCTCCAACGTCAGCCGCCACTTCGTCTGGAACTTCCTGCACAGCCATCCGTTCTACAACAGCGAGCAGGTCAGCCAGCGCTACGTCGAGGTCAGGCCGGGCGCGTGCGCAGTGCCGCCGTTGGCGGGCGAGGCGTTGACCGTCTTTCGCCAGACCATTAGCTGGCAGTTCGACGCTTACCGGCGGCTGATCGATTTGCTGTTTCCGGTCGCGCGCGCCGAGTTCTTCGTCCGGTTCCGCGCGCGGGCGCGCACGCCGCAGCTTTACGAGAAGGAGGTGCGGAAACGTTGCGCGGAGGTCGCGCGGTATGTGTTGCCCGTCGCGACCTTCGCCTGCCTCTACCACACCGTCAGCGGGATCACCTTGCTGCGATACCACCGGCTGATGAATCTGTTCGACACGCCGCTCGAACAGCGCATCGTTGTCGGCAGGATGGTCGGGGAATTACTGCGTTGCGCGCCGGAATACCGAGTGATTCTGAGCGAGCCGATCCCGTTCGAGGCAACCGTTGAATACCAGTTCTTGCAGGAACGCGAGCGCGCCGACGAACAGCTTGTCATGCCCATCGAGGGCGCGCGCCGGCAGCCTCCGCGGTGGGAGCGAGCGCGGCAGTTTCGGGAGGAGTTCGACCGCGAACTGGGCGGTCGTGTGTCGAAGCTGGTGGATTTCAAGAGCCAGAACGAAAAGATCCTCGCCGACGCCGTGCGCGAGGTTTTTGGCCTGACGCGCCACGATCTCAGCGACGACGAAGCCATTGAGTGGGTAATGAACCCCGCGCGCAACCGTTATCTCGGCGACGAGATGAACCTGACGGCTCACACGAAGCTTACGCGCGCCATGGTCCACGCGCATTACACGTTCCGCAAGAAGCTCAGCCACAGCGCGGACAGCCAGGACCAGCGCCACCGCCTCACGCCCGCCTCGCGTCCGGCGTTGTCCGCCTATCTAACCGACGAGCCGGATTTCATCACCCCGCTCCTGCTGAAACTGCCCGGCGCGGAAGCCGCCAACAAGCTCTACCGCGACACGATGGAGTTGACGTGGAAATCCATCCGGAAACTGCGCTCGCTCGGCGTGCGCAAAGAATTCGCCGCCTACCTATTGCCCAACGCCGTCAGCATCCGGTTCACCGAATCCTCCGATCTCGCCGCGCTTTGGCACAAGCATGCCATGCGGCTCTGCTACAACGCCCAGGAGGAAATCTGGCGTGCGAGCGTGGACGAGGCCGAGCAAATCCGCGCCGTCAACCCGCGCATCGGCCGCTACCTTCTTCCGCCGTGCGGCCTGCGCGACCTCGCCGGCCGGCGCC
>JAOACV010000214.1 GCA_026417675.1 Verrucomicrobiia bacterium | reverse complement strand
TGTATAAGAGACAGGCTTTCGCGTGATGCCCCATGTGAATTACTTCGGCTGCGACCCGCTCCATCCGCTCTACGAGAAGTTCAAGCCGCAACAGATGCGCGACCCATTCACCCGCGAGCTGCTCTGGTGGCTGTGGGATCGCGCGCGACCCGCCATCCAGTTCGCCTACATCAATCCCGCCAGCCGCGCGTGGCGGGAGTTGTTCGTCGCGCGCATGAAGGAACTTTGCGCGAAGCACCGCGTGGACGCGCTGCATCTGGACCAGACGCTTTGCATCTTCAACGACGACAACGGCCTGATGGACGGCCTGAACTGCGCGCAGGGCAACCTGGCGCTCCACCGCGAACTGCGCGCCGCGCTGCCCGATGTGGCGATCTCCGGCGAGGGGCTGAACGAAATCACGTATCGCCACGAGGAGTTCGCGCAGCGGCATCTGCACGGCCTGCGCCACGCCGACGGCACATGGAACGACCGGCTCATCGCGCTGGCGCATCCGATCAGCTCGGCGCTGTTGACGCCGCACACGACCCTCTACGGTTACCTGGGCATGGCGAATCCCGCGACCGGCCCTCTGTATCAGGCGTGGCGGCGCGGCTACGATCATTTCGGCGTCATCCCGACGCTGGCGCACACCAGCGCGCGACAGGTGCGCGAGTCGGCCGATCTGCTCGCGCCGTTCTTCCAAGAGGCGCGGTTCTTCCAACGCACGCAGGCGCAGCCGGACTTCCGCGGGCCGTGGCCGAAGGATGCGTTGATGGCTTACCGGCTTGCTGGCGGCGGCCGTGCGGTGTTGCGGCGGGAAAGCGGCGCGGTTCTGATGGACGCCAGCCAGCATGAAGTTTACCGGCGAATCGAAGGCGTCGGCGAGGCGCGCGTGGCCGGCAGCATCGCCGGCTGGCGGGCCTATGACGAGAAGCGCGTCTTCGGCCTCGATCCCGCGCAGAGCTACACGGTGCTGTCGCGCCCGCGCGATCTGAGCGCATTTCGCATCGCCGCGCTGCCTCCCCATGCCATCGTGCGGCGCGCCAGTGTGCGCGACCAGCTCGCCACCGTCAGCCTTGACGATGCGGGTTGCCATGTCGCGAAGTTATGGATGTTCGACGGACGAGCCGACAGCGGCGTGCGGCTCAACGACGGTCGCGAGCGACGCTACTCCGGGACGTGTTTCCAGGACGAATCGGGCGGCAATTCGGCGATGGAATTCGACGGGGTTTTCCTGCATCCGCCGTGGCGCGAGAAGAACACAGGCGTGTCATTCATCGAATACCGCCTGCGCCTGCCGAATCGCTCCCGGATTTACTTCACGAGCAATGTGGGCCTGCGGCCGAGCGCGGCGCCCAAGTCGGACGGCGTCACGTTCCGTGTCGAGGCGCGCGCGGGCGGCCGGAAACTTGAGGCGCAACATCACACCGCCTCCGCCGCGCCGGAACCGCTGACGCTCGATCTGTCGGCGCTGCGCGGCAAGGACATCGTCCTGCGGTTGGAAACGCATCCCGGCCCAAAGGGAAACGTCAGCTTCGATCATGCGTTGTTCACCCATCCGCGTGTGATTGCCGAGTCGAACGACCCGCAACAGGTTGTTATGCACAGTCCGAAGCCTGTCCGGAGCGCCATCGGCGCCGATGGCGAGTTGCGTCTTGCTTCAGCGGGGAAGAATCTCTGGGCGGTCTCCGTTCCCCTGCCGACGACTTTTCACGTTCTGTTTGCCGACGCCGCGCCCGTGACGTTGCCGCTCGACCTGCGCGCGGCCAGGCACTGCGCGGCTCTGGTCGCCGCAGACGGCACGGAGAGCGCGCCGCACGATTTCATGCGCCCGACGGCGGGCGAAGCAACGGTCGGTGGCGTGAAGAAGGCCGCGTTGCACGTTCATCCGCCGCAGAGCGGCCAGATGGTGGTGGATTACCTCCTGCAACTGCCGCCGTCGCCCGCGCGGCTTGAGGCGTTCGCGGGCATTCGCGACGGCTCCAACTCCCACGGCGTCGGTTTCAGCGTCCGGGTCAACGGCCGCGAGTTGTGGTCGGCGCAGTTGCGGCCCGGCGCGTGGAGGCCGTTGCAGGCAGACCTCGCGCGCCACGCCGGCCAAGCGATCGTCCTGAGCCTGGTTACCGACGCGATGGGCGATTTCAGTTACGACTGGGCGGTTTGGGGCGAGCCGGTGCTTCGAGCCGCGGGCGGCAAGTAGATCTAAGCAACGGAGGGATTCGACGGTTTCTTGGGTTGCACCGGCTGCAAGTTCTCCCAATAATCCACGCCCCAAGGAGACGATACTGTGGACCTCGGATTGAAGAACAAAGTCGTGCTGGTGACCGGCGGCTCGCGCGGCATCGGCCGCGCCATCTGCAAGGCGTTTGCGGAAGAGGGCGCGAGGGTCGGTGTGAACTACCGCCAGAGTCGCGCCGAGGCCGAGACGCTCGTCAAAGCCATCGGCGCGAAACAAGCCCTGGCGATTGCCGGCGATGTGGCGAAGACCGGCGACATCGCGGCGATGTTCGATGCGCTGGAGAAGGCGTTCGGGCCGGTGGACGTGCTGATCAACAACGCGGCGTATTGTCCCAGCGGGCCGATTGAGAGCTACACACGCGAGGAATGGGAGCACACCTTTGCGGTCAACGTCACCGGCGCGTTTCTCGCCAGCCAGGAACTCATCAAGCGATTGCGCGCCCGCAAGGCGAAGGGCCGGATCGTCAACATCGCCTCGCAGGCGGCGTTTCTCGGCTCGACCTCCGGTCATCTGCCCTACGACGCCAGCAAGGGCGCGCTGGTCTCGATGACGCGCGCCATCGCGCGCGAGGTCGCCCAGGAGGGCATTCAGGTCAACGCCGTTGCCCCCGGCATGGTGTTGACCGAGATGGTCGCGAAGATTTGGGAGGAGCGCAAAGAGCGCTACCTGGCCCGCATCCCGCTCCGCCGGATCGGCGAACCGGCGGAGATCGCCAACGTGGTGGTCTTCCTCGCCTCGGACGCCGCCAGTTATATGACCGGCACGACGGTGGATGTCAGTGGCGGGTTGTTGATGAGGTAGCCGCGGAAGGCTTGCACTTCGGCCCGGAGTAGTGTTTTCTCCGCGCCGTGAACCGGCAGTAAAAACAATGGAAGCCCACATGAACGAACAGACCCATCTAACGCGACGGCAGTTTCTGAGCAACACTGGCGCGACGGCAACGGCCCTAGCAGCCGCGTCGGCGTTTGGCCCGGCCATTCTCAGCGCCCGCTCACCCAACGCGGTGATTGGCGTCGGCTGCATCGGGCTGGGCACGCGCGGCGGCGACCTCATCAACGGCGTCGTCAACTGCGACGGCGTCCGCGTGACCGCCGTGTGCGACGTGTATGGGCCGCATCGCCAGAAGGGTATTGAGCGCAGTCGCAATCCCGAGGTGAAGGCTTATGTGGACTACCGGGAACTCTTGGCCGACCCGAACGTGGACGCGGTGGTCATCGGCACGCCGGACCATTGGCATTGCCAGATGGTGCTCGACGCGGTGAAGGCCGGCAAAGACATCTACTGCGAGAAAGGCTTCTCCCGCACGCTCAAGGAAGCCAAACTGATGCGCGACGCGATCAAGAAGAGCAAGACCGTCTTCCAGCTCGGCCATCAGGCGCGCCAGAGCCAGTGCGCGTTGCAGGCCAAGGAACTCATCGCCACCGGCATCCTCGGCCCAATCACGCTCGTGCGCACGGGCCGCTTCGGCAACAACGACGCGCAGCATCCGATCTGGCGATGGTATGGCTACTACAACCAGTGGGAACGTCCCGACCCCGCCAAGGTCGCCAAAGACCTGAACTGGAAACTCTGGCTGGGCGACGCGCCGAAGATTCCGTTCAACGAGCGGCACTTCTGGCACTGGCGCTGTTACTGGCGCTATGGCACCGGCCAGGCGGGCGACCTGCTCTCGCACGAGCTGGATTTCGTGCAATATCTTCTCGGCCACGGCATTCCCGACACCTGCGTTTGCGCGGGCCTCAACGCGCTCTTGAAGGACGACCGCGAGGTGCCCGACACTTGGGTCGCGACATATCAGTTCGTCAAACTCGGCCGCACCGTCACCTTCACCGCCAGCATGAACAGCGGCGCCGGCCAGCCGGTGGAAATCTGCGGCAAGGACGCCCTGTTGCGGTTCGACGGCATCGCGCACGACGCGACCACCTTCACGATCGTTCCCGAACGGCACAACGAGCGGAAAGACCTGCCGAAGGGCTACGTCCGAGGCCAAACGCCGCGCCAGCCCAACCACCTGGAGGATTTCTTCAACTGCGTTCGCAGCCGAGGCACGCCCAAGTGCGGCGTGGACGAGGCGTTCGTGGAGACCGCCACTTACCTGATGTCGGTCGAATCCTACTGGAAACGACGGATGGTGCGATGGGATGCCGCGAAGGAAGAAATTGTTTGACCGCCTGACAACCCCAACAGCCCAACCTAACGAGGTGCACGATGAATCTTGTGACAAGCCAAACCCTTCGCGCGCTCTGCGCGGGCGCGACGTTGCCGGCGATCCTGTGGCTGGTCGCCTGCGGCGCGCATGGAGAAAAAACCGTGAAGATCAACATGGACAACGCCCACTACTACACCGACGGCAAGTTTGACATGGAAAAGGCCCGCGACGCCGTCGTGGCGCTGATGAAATATCACGGCTACCCGATCTATCCCGGCATCCGTGAAAAGCTTTGGATCACCGACTACGGTCTCGGCCGCTTCGCCGAGGTCGGCCTGGCGGCGGTGATGTGGAACAACAACGAGAAGGACCGCTACATGCTGATGGACATCTTCCTGATGCCGAACCAGATGTTGCCGGAGCATTGGCACGAGGCGGCCAAGGGCAACCCCTCCAAGCTCGAAGGCTGGCTGGTGCGCCACGGACTCTCCCACATCGTCGGCGAGGGCGAACCCAACCTGACGGTCAAGGTCCCCGCCATCCACAACGGCGGCAAGGTCACTGTCGAGCACGAGGTGGTCGCGAAACCCGGCGACTTCGTCCCGCTCAACCGCGAGGGCGCGCATCACTGGCAGATGGCCGGTCCCGAAGGCGCGATCATCACGGAAGTCGCCAACGTCCACACCGACGCCGGCGTGCGCCATCTTGACAAGGCGATGAACGATTTCTTTCTGAAGGACGTGAAATAAGCGGCGCCAAAGCGCGACAATCTGCGACCCGGTGGATCGCGTTCTCCGAACGCGATTTTCCCGCAGCCATGACGGCGCGCCCTCAGCGCGTTCGGAGAACGCGCTCCACCATGCTCAGCCGGTGCGATGGATGACCTCGCCGTGTTTTGCGGCCGCGCAGCCATTACGCTTGGCGAGGTCTGCCGGTTTCCCTTAGAGTGTTTCGCACGATGGATGGTGCCAGCGCGAGGACCGCGCCGACCGGTTGTGTCGAAACGGAGGCAACGCCGCCGGCGGAACAACCAGGATCGGGCGATGGA
>JAOACV010000213.1 GCA_026417675.1 Verrucomicrobiia bacterium | reverse complement strand
GGCTTACAGTGCTCGGTCGCCAGTTTGGCCAGCCAGCGATTCGACGCCAGCCCCGCCGAAAACGGCACGCCGACTTCCGCGGCTATCTCGCGCTTGATGCGCGCCACCAATTCCGCCGCGTCACGGCAGCCGAAGACGCGCGGCGCGTCGGTGAAATCCAGAAATCCCTCGTCAATCGAAGTCGGCACCAGCATCGGCGTGGAGTGTTTGAACCGCCGGAAAATCTCCAGCGACAGCCGCCGATATTCGCTGTAGTGCGGCCGAACCAGCACGCCCTCCGGGCATTTCCGTCTCGCCTCGAAACAGGCCATGCCGGTGATGACGCCCCGGCGTTTGGCCAGATAGTTGGCGGCGATGACGATTCCGTCGCCCCGACGCCCGCCGCCGACGAAGACCGGCCGCCGGCGCAGCGCCGGGTCAAGGGCGATTTCGCACGAGGCGAAGAAGGCATCCCCGTCCACGTGCAAGATGCGTTGGTGGCGCGCGCCCATACCACTCAACTGTGTGGATAATGGCCGTCCCTGTCAAGCAAGCGTGTGACGCGGGCGAGAAGAAAGCTCCAAGTCCCACACTTCAAACTCCTGGGAAGCTCCAGACTTCACCCCCAACGGACGCGTTTCAACCATCAGGTTCGTCCGCTCCCTCAAGCGGGGCCGGAACGATGTAAAATGCCACACGACGAGACCATGGAGGGCGCTGGCTGAGCAAGGAACGGTGTTTTTTACCCTCGCTACGTCCCGCAGTCTGGTTGGCCGTTTTTTTTATTTCGCCAATGCCGCCGCGATGCCGGCGCGCAGACGGGCGAACGGTTCGCTGTGGAGGTTCTCGAACACCGTCTGTCCCGCGTCGTCGTCGGATGATTGCTGCGCGCGCCCCGCGAGGTTGAGCAGCGGCGTGACGGTGGCGGCGGTCTGCGCGCGGTCCCATCCCATCTTCGTCGCGAGCAGGGAGAGGTATTCCACGTCCTGCTGGCTGCGCCGGAACGCCTTCAGACGCAGGCTGGCCAACGGCTCATGGAGACCGAAGCGCATGCCGGGATAGAGGATCGCCGTTGGCGTTGGCCGCTCGAACGCGGTGTCCCCGCTGATGCTGTTCCACGGCAGAAATCCGTCGCCGCCGGCGAGCCAGACCTTCACGCCCCACGCCTCGCCGGTGAGATTGCTGCGGCGGATGTCGTTGCCGGTGCCGTAGTGCCAGAACGTGATGCCCCGCCGCTTCATCGCCATGCAGCGATCGTTCTTTTCGAAGAAAACCCGGCTGACGCACATGAGGTCCACTAGGCCGTCGAGCCAGTCGCGCTGCCATTGCGGGCGCGAGACGTCGGCCCGGTAGATGAAGTTCGCGATTTGTGGTCCGGCCAATGCCTGTTTGAACAGTTGTCCAAAGAATCGCAGCGCAAGCCAGTCGTCGCGGTGCATCGGCTCGTCCAGCAGCCACCACGAACTGCCCCGTCCTCCCTGTTTCGGGTCGCGAAAAAAATACTTGTTGTTGAGGTAGAACTGGAACTGCGTGCGCGACCACCCTTTCTCGCGAAAGTGCGCGGCGAATTGGCGCAGGACGGCCACGAACTGGTCCTTGAATTGTTGGTCAAGCGCCTCCTCGATGGGGGGCGCTTTCAGCGCGTGTTCGGCGATGATCTCCGGGTAGGCGGTGGTCGTCGGCGTGTAGCGGTAGTGCTTGCGGATGTCCGACGGCCAGCCTTCGCAGAACGGCAGGTAGGCGTGCGCCAGCGGCACTCCTTTGCGCGGCAGGTCGTCGAACGCGCTGCCGTCATAGTAGCGTCCGAACCGGCGGTCGAACGCGGTCCAGTCCTTTACGCGCATCTCGCGCCCGCTGCCTTCCAAGGGCGGCACGGCTGCGGCGTCGGCGCGGCCATCCTGATGGTAACCGAGCAGGTTCAGCGTCGCGCGGTGCGCGTGCGCGAGGCGGTGCAGTTTCAGTTCCCATTCCGGGTCGCGCGGCGTGCCGTAGGCGTTGAGGTCCACGTCGAACGACAGCGTGTCGGGCAGCGTGAACGGCCAAATGGTCAGCACGACCGGCAACTCCAACGGCGCGACGCCGTCGGCGCGCACGCGCACGCGGCCGGCGTGGCGGCCGGCAGGCATGTTATGCGGGACGTAAATGTCCACGAGCAGCGACTGATTGCGCTGGCCGGCGATGCCATTGCGCTCGTCGGGGATCGAGAACGCGCCACGCAGCGGCACGGCTACTTCGGGGAACCACTCGCCGTCGCGCACATACCAATCTCTGAACACCTCGACGCGCGCGCCGGGCAGGTCGGCTTCGACGCGAATGTCGCGAAGTCCACCCGCCGTCGCCTCGATGCAGAGATGGAAGGCCACGAATTCGTTGCGCGCGGCGCTGAGATGGATCGCGGAGGCGGCGCCATCCCAGACGACGTTGCGCCGGCGATAGTCGCCGCGCGGTTCCCCCGCGTAATCGTGGGCGCCGGCTTCTTCAAGCAGGTTGCCGCTGACCGGATGCGCCTTTTCGCATTCGCCGTAGGCCCATACGCGCAGCCTGCCGTCGCGCACGGGCGGTTCGCCGCCGGGCCATGTGATGACGTTGACCGTGTTCAACCGTGGCGGCGCCGGCAGCGCGGCCGTCGGGGTCTCCGGCTGCTTGCGCTTGGTCGCCGGTGTCGCGCCGGTTTTACGTCCCTCGACGATCAAATAAGGCCCGAGGCCGCTTTGCTCCCGCGAATGCACGTCGTTGTTGGCGCGGGTCTGGCCTTTCTCGTCAGTGATCGCGAGTCCAAACGAATCGCCGTTGATGAGCGCATGGACAAACCGCGGCGGCACCTCGATCTCCAGCCAGTTGTCCGCGTGCTGTTGTAGGTCAGCGTAATGAACCTCCGTTCCTTGTTCTGTCAGGGCGGCGTCGGTGAAATCACTCTGCGGCCCGGCCCAGCGCCGCCGGCCAAAATCGGCCCACGTGAACGTCGCGCCGTCGGCGGCCTTCCGGCCGCGATCGGTGCCTTCAACCCAGTCCGTGGCGACCGTCGAGACGCCGATGGTTTTCAACCGATGCGGCCCGGCTGCGTGGAGAAACAAACGCGCCTTCTCCACCGTCCAACCGCGAACGGGCGTTGTATCGAATTTGATCAGCATCAGCATCTCGTAGCCTTTGAGCCGGATGTGGCTCGACTGGCCGTAGTTCCGGTCCGCCTCCGCCGGGTGCGAACTGATGTTGGTGTCGGCGACGGCGGGCAGTTTCGCCGTGTCGGCAGACGCGGTCTGCGAACACAGCGAGGCCAGCCACAGCGGAATCGTTAAGCGCAGGTTCATCACAGACGCGAGGTTAGCAAATATTGTCTGTCGTGCGGCAGCCCAAAATCACGCATGAGAAAGCCCGTCGCGAGACACCGAAAGTCGCCAGCGGACAAGTCCGTGTCGCGCCGCAGAATGGCGCGCTGCGAGCTTCGAAAAGTAAAGCTTGCGTGGCGCGCCCGGCGGTTCAAAACTTGGCCAACATCACCGAAGGACAACCTATGCATCCGGCACCGCCCTCCATGAAATCCATTGTCGGTCTTCTGAGCGCGCTCGGCGCGCTCGCCGTCCTGCGCGTCACGGGGGCCGACGTGACCACGCAGTATCAAGTGGATCCAACGTGGCCGCGGAAACCCGCTGACGTGACCTGGGGCGCGATGTCCGGCATCAGCGTCAACGACAAGGACGAGATATGGTTATTCACGCGCGGCACGCCGCCGGTGCAGGTCTATGACCGCGACGGCAAGTATCTGCGCGGTTGGGGAGCGGACTTCGTCGGCAAGGCGCATCAGATCCGGTTCGACCGCGACGGCAATGTCTGGCTGGTGGACGTGGGCAATCACGTCGTCCTGAAATGCGCGCCCGATGGAAAGGTGCTGAAGACCCTCGGCGTCAAAGGTGAAGCGGGCGACGACGCGGCGCATTTCAACAAACCCACCGACATCGCTATCACGCCCGATGGCGAGCTTTTCATCACCGACGGCTACGGCAACAGCCGCGTGGTCCACTTCGACCGCGAGGGCAGATTCGTCAACGCGTGGGGAAAACCGGGCACGGGGCCGGGCGAGTTCGACCTGCCGCACTCGATCTGCATGGACAGCCAGGGCCGCCTCTATGTCGCCGACCGCAGCAACTTTCGCGTGCAGGTCTTCGATCGGAGCGGCAAGTTCCTCGCGGAATGGCGGGACCGGATGGTGCCGTGGAGCCTCTGCATCACGCGCAACGGCGAAATCTGGGCGTGCGGGTCGTCGCCGATGCCGCGCGTGAAGGACAAACTGGCTTTCGGTCTGCCGCCCAAGGATCAGGTGCTCATCAAGTTCAACACCGCCGGCAAGCCGCTCCAAACGCTGACGTTTCCCAAAGGCGAGGAGGGCCGGGAAAAACCCGGCGAGTTGAACTGGTTCCACGCCGTCGCCGAAGACTCCCAAGGCAGCCTCTACGTCGGCGACATCATGGGCCAGCGCGCGCAGAAGTTCGTTCGCAAGAAGCCCCTATGAAAACTCAACCGCATCTCAACCGCCGTCAGTTCGTCAGAACCGCCACTATGACCGCGGCCGTTTCCGTCGTCCCGCGCCACGTTCTCGGCGGCGCCAAACACGTTGCCCCCAGCGGGAAAATTCACATCGCCTACATCGGCTGCGGCACGCAGGGGCTGCGACAGCTCATGCCGGCGCTGGAGAGGCCGGAGATTCGCATCGTGGCCGTGTGCGACCCGAACCGCAAAAGCGACGATTACCCGGAGTGGGGCCGGCACGAACTGAACAACAAGGTCGCCAAGTTCCTCGACGATCCGAGCTGGGCCAGGGGTGCGCGCGGCGGCCTTTGCGGGCGCGAGGTCGGACGGGAGATCGTTAGTCGCTACTATGCGAAACAGAAGCGGTCCGGCAGCGTCGGCGAGTGTCGCGCCTACAGCGATTTCCGCGAGTTGTTGGAAAAGGAAAAGGATGTGGACGCGGTATATATCATGACGCCGGATCATCTGCACGGCGTCATCGCCGTCCGCGCAATGCGCAAGGGCAAGCACGTCATCACGCACAAGCCGATCTCCAACGTCCTTGACGAGGTTCGCATCGCGCGCGACACGGCACGCGAGACCGGTGTCGCCTCACAACTCTTCTGCGCCGCCGGACTGGCCAGTTCACCGACCATCGCCGAGTGGATCTCCAGCGGCGTCATCGGCCCGGTGCGCGAGGTCCACAACTGGTCCACGCGCCCGTTCTGGCCGCAAGGCATGACCGAGCGGCCCGCCGACACGCCGCCGGTGCCGGACGGGTTCGAGTGGGACCTCTGGCTTGGCCCCGCCGCGCAACGACCGTATCACCCCGCCTACACGCACGCCGTATTCCGCGGCTGGTATGACTTCGGCACCGGCGCGCTCGGCGACATGGGCCACTATAGTTTCCACCAGATCTTCGAAATTCTTCAACTCGGCTCGCC